>JBGOTC010000010.1:0-24359 GCA_041476305.1 Terriglobia bacterium | reverse complement strand
CATGGAAACCGTCTGGCAAGACGTCCGCTATGCCGTCCGAACTCTCCTGAAGAAGCCGGGCTTCACGGCCGTCGCCGTCCTCTCCCTCACGCTGGGGATTGGCGCGAACACCACAATCTTCACTTTGGTGAAGGCCGTCTTTCTGCAATCCATGCCGGTGAAAGATGCCGGGCGCGTCATGTTTATTTACTCCACGCAACGTTCCAAGGACGGCACCGAGTTGCCTCCCTACATGCCGTCGTCTTATCTGAACGCCATCGATTACCGCGAGAAGAACGACGTTTTTTCAGGACTTTCAGTGGTGCAATTCACCGGAGCCAGCCTGGATATCGATGGCAAGCCGGCCGGTGGAACCGGGATCACCCTCGTCAATTGGAATTTCTTTGACATTCTGAATGTGCATCCCCTCATGGGTCGCTTTTTCTCTCCCGAGGAGGACAAAATGCCCGGCGCGCGGCCCGTCGTGGTGATCGGCTACGACATGTGGAATGGCCTGATGGGGGCCAGGAAGGACGTGGTCGGCCAGATCATCCGGTTGAATGAACATGACTTTACGATCATTGGAGTGGCCCCCCGGGATTTTCGCAATGCCGGCGCGCTGGGGACGTCGGATACGTTTGTCCCCATCATGATGCATGAACAAGTGGTGACAGGAAACGTGAAGGATTGGTATCCGCGCCGTGGATTTCGAATGGTCTTCATGGTTGCCCGGTTGAAACCCGGAGTTTCGCAGCAGCAAGCGCAGGCCTCGATGCATGCGCTGGGCGTGCACCTGGCGGAAGAGCACCCCGCGGAAAACTCCGGACGCTTTACGAATTTGATCCCCCTGGATCAGACCAATGTTCCCCCGGCGCAACGCGGCATTTTTGTTCGGGCGGGCGCGCTAATGTCTATTGTGGTGGGGCTGGTGCTTTTGATTGCCTGCGGAAACGTGGCCAATCTCCTTCTCGCGCGTGCAACCTCGCGACGGCGCGAATTGGCGGTGAGGCTGTCTCTGGGAGCTTCGCGCGCGCGGCTGATCCGTCAACTCCTCACGGAGAGTTTGCTGATCGGGCTGGCAGCTGCCGGACTGGGCCTCGCTTGCGCCGCGTGGGCGCGGGATCTGCTCGCTTGGCTGCTCCCCGGCGGACTCCCGGACAATCTCGATTTCTCTCTCGATAAGCGGGTCTATTTCTATACTCTCGGCATTTCCATCGTTGCCACCATGCTGTTCGGTTTGGTCCCCGCGTTGCAGGCCACCAAGTCAGAACAATTGTCGGCGATGAAAGACCGCAGTGACGCGCCCGCGGCAACAGGCAAGTGGTATGGATTGCGCGGGGCGCTGGTCATGACGCAGGTGGCGCTCTCGCTGATCGCGCTCGTTGGTTCCGGTCTGTTCATTCACAGCCTGCGTAACGCTCAGCAATTGGACCCCGGATTCGAGGTAAAACACGAATTGATTGTTTTCCTCCCCGGGCAGCAACGCTTTCCTCAGCCACAAGCGGAACAGTTCTATCGGGACGCGGTAGCAAGGGTACGCGCGCTTCCGACCGTAGTAGCCGCCGGGATTTCCTCCATCGCCCCTTTCAATAACAGTGTTCGCGCCAACGTCTTCCCCGAAGGCCTGGACATCGCCGACCCGCGCAATGGCAGCCTGACTCCCATGATCCCTGTTGCACCGGGATTCTTTTCCGCCGCCGGAATCGGTTTGGTTAGCGGGCGTGAGTTCGAGGAACGGGACGATGCCGGCGCCCCAAAGGTCGTCGTAATCAACCAGACGCTTGCCGACCTCTTTTGGAAAGGCCAGAATGCCATCGGCAAGCGCGTTTACTTTCACGGTCCGGACGGGTCGGACTGGAGACCGGAAATCGTCGGTGTGGTAAAGACCGTAAAGTATTCGACGCTTGGTGAGGCGCCACAACCGCTCCTTTATGCCCCATTGAAGCAACAATTTCTGCCAAACGCCGTTTTGTATGTCCGGATGGCGGGAGATCCGGGAGCTGCCATTCCCAGTGTCCTCACCGCGCTTCAGTCCATCGATCCAAAACAGCCACTCCGACAGGGAAACGCCCGGACAGTTTCTGAGCGCGTGAGCAACATGCTGATCGAAGCCCGCGTGGGAGCTGAATTGCTCGGCGGGTTCGGTTCGTTGGCGCTGATCCTGGCAGCCATGGGGACCTACGGCGTCATGTCCTATTCCGTGAGCCAGCGAACGCATGAGATCGGCATACGCATGGCGCTGGGTGCGCAGAAGCGGGATGTGCTGCGCCTCGTGCTCAGGAATGGCATGGCCATGGTTGTGGTCGGTGTCGCGGCGGGGCTGATCGCTTCCGTCTTTCTCACTCGCAGCGTCAGCAGCCTTCTCTACGGCATCGAGAACTACGATTTGCCCAGTTTTAGCGTGACCTCCGCGATCCTGATTATTGTGGCGCTCGCTGCGTGTTACATCCCCGCGCGCCGCGCCATGCGCGTGGACCCCATGATCGCCCTTCGATATGAATAAATAACTCTCCTTCAAAAACCTCTTCGAATATCCGCTCCTTAGGCGCGCGACGGCGCTTGTGCCGCGGGAACTGCGCGGATAAGATGCAGACCACTGTAGGAACCACGTCAGCGGAACTTTTTCGCTCCCCCATACGTTCCATTGAGTGGAGGCCGAACACCGCTAGTGGCTGCGAGGCAAAAGCAAAATTGGAGCCAGAAGCTCAACTGGTCCAGCGATGCCTTCGAGGTGACGGTTCGGCCTGGGAGGAGCTTGTGCAACGGCATACGAGGCGCATTTTCAACCTCTGCTACCGGTTCACAAGCAACCGCCAGGAGGCCGAAGACCTCTCGCAGGAAGTTTTCCTGCGGGTCTACCGCACGCTTCCCAGCTATCGCTCTGCCTACGGCGCATTCGGCACTTGGGTGACCAGCGTGACGCGCAACCTTTTGATTGATCACTACCGCCGGACGCGCCGCGATCGTCTGACCGATTCGATTGAGGACGTGCTTCCCCAGGTGGAAGAAAAGGAATCCGCCGGAAGGCGGCCCGACCATTCCGCGGCAGTGGTGGAGCTGGGCGTGCATCTGCAGAAGGCCCTTGGCAAGCTTTCGCCGGATTTGAGAGAAGCAGTGATCATGCGCGACCTGGAAGGACTGGACTACCGCGAGATCCAGACGGTGCTGGAGGTGCCGGAGGGCACGGTGAAATCCCGCATCAATCGCGGAAGAATTGAACTGGCGCGCGTCCTGGATCAGATGGGAATTCGGCCGGACTAGTTTTGGATTGTACCCGGAACGAACCGGGGGTGAGCGATGAACTGGAACTGTGAAAACATCGAAGAGCGGCTGAGTGATTATCTCGACGGCGGATTGCCGAAGGCGGAGGCTGCAACCTTCTCCGCGCACGTCGCCGGATGCGCTCGATGCACCCAACTGGTCGCGAGTGTGCGCGGACTGGTCGGCGCGCTTCACGCGCTTGAGCCGGTGGCCCCCCCGCCGCATCTTGTTTCTTCCATCCTGGATCAGACATCGGGCCCGCGCACGTCGCGCAGCAGCTGGCGTTCGTGGTTGGGCTGGACGCGCGCGGTGTGGCAGCCTCGGTTTGCTTTTGGAGCCTTGACAGTTGTGGTGACATTGGTGGTGGTCACACAGGCGCTCGGCGTCCAGTGGCACACTCCGACGCTGGCCGATCTGAATCCCGTCAACCTCTACCGCTCCGCGGACCGGGAGGCGCATTTGATTTACGCGCGCGGCGCCAAGTTCTTCAGCGATCTGCGCGTGGTCTATGAAATCCAATCGCGCCTGCAGAGCAATGAGCCGGAGGCGCCGCCGCAGAAACCGCCCGCGGCTCAGCCGGCCGCGCCTGGAAAATCGGAAGGGCCGGAAACAACCCCGTTGAATCAAAACCATGCGGATTATGGGACCAAGCAATTCACTCGATTCGCCAGCGCGCTGTGGATGGCGCCGGCAAGGAGCAAGCCATGAAGTGCGCTGTTCATCCTGAAGTGGATGCCACCGGGTATTGCCGCAATTGCGGAAAGGCATTGTGCCCCAGCTGCGCGCGGGAAGTGCGCGGAATGATCTATTGCGAGGCCTGTCTGGCGGACATGGTCTCTCAGCCCCGGCAGGCGGCCCAGCAGACCGGCAGCCCCGTGGCCGCCACGTTCCTTGGATTTGTTCCTGGACTTGGCGCTGTCTATAACGGGCAGTACATGAAGGCCGTGGTGCACGTCCTGATCTTCGCCTCGATGATTGGAATTTTGAGTGGCGATCACGCGGATTCAATGAAGGCCGTGGTGGGGATCCTGCTCGGCGCCTTCATTATCTATATGGCGATTGATGCAAACCTTTCCGCAAAAACGAGGCTGGCTGGAAATGCTGCTACCGAGGGATGGAGTGGGGCGCGCGTTCCGAACACGACCTGGCCCTTCATCCTGATGGGAATTGGAGTCCTTTTTCTACTTCAGAACTTTAATGTTTTAAATCTGGACAGTGTGATTGATAAGTGGTGGCCAGTGGCATTGATCATCGTCGGCGGGATGCTGGCGTGGCGAAAGATGGATGGGGAACGCAAATAACCGGAGGAACGAAATGTCAGCACGATGTCGCTGTCAAAGGTGCACGATTCGCGGGTTGATGGGCCCGGCCATCCTGATCACCATTGGTGTGCTTTTTCTGATCCATCAATCGTATTGGAACTACGGTTTCGGCAGGACGTGGCCGGTGATCATCCTTGTCATTGGCGCGATCAAACTGGCTGAGGCCCTCAGCTCAACGGAAGGGCACGGAAATCCGCCGGGACCCGGGCCGCAGCCGGGGCAGATGCCACCGCCACCCGCGCCGCCGCTGGGCTGAGGATCAGGGAGACTATATGGCAAACGGCTATCCACGTCGGCGTTCCATTTTCAGCGGATTGTTGCTGATCCTCATTGGCGGGCTGTTTCTGGCGCGCAACTTCGGCACTCAGCTTCCCATCTGGGCCTTGATGCGGCGCTGGTGGCCGCTGGTCTTCATTCTCTGGGGATTGACAAAACTCTACGACCATTTCAGGGCGCGGCAAACGGGCGAAGCTGCTCCCCCGACCGTTTCCGCGGCGGAAATATTGCTGGTATTGCTCCTGCTCGCAGTTGTCGGCGGCGCGGGGATCGTGGACTGGGGGCAGAGACATGGCAGTTTCAGCGACATTTGGGGAGGGGAAACTTATTCCTTCACCGAAGATATGCCCGCGCGGAGCGTCCCGAAGAACGCGCAAATCACTCTGCGCACCCTGCGGGGAAACATCATCGTTCATGCCGAGGACGCGGCGGAGATCCGGGTGACCTCTCGCAAGAGTACACGTGGTGACAACGAAGCGGAGGCGCGCGCTACGGCGGATGGCTTACACGTAACGGTGACCCCCTCGGATTCAGGATTCATTGTTGAGCCCCAAGGGACCAGCGGGAACGGCCGCACTGTTACCGTGGACATGGAGGTTCACGTCCCCAAGGGGGCCACGCTTCGCATCCAGAGCGATCGGGGCGATATCCAGGTGGCTGGAATCACCGGCAGCCTCGCCATTAATGGCCGTCAGGGTGATATTGAAGCGCGCCAGATTGGCGGCGATGTGACTGTAGATTCGAGCAGGGGAGATATCCGCGTGATCGGGGCCGGGGGAAGCGTCCGTGTGTCTGGCCGCGGCAATCAAGTCGAGCTCTCGGACATCCAGGGTGTAGCGACGCTGGAGGGCGAATTCTACGGGCCGCTGCGGTTTTCGCGGCTGCCCAAGGGAGTCCACTTTGTGTCCAGCCGCTCGGACCTGCTGGTGACGCAGTTGAGCGGCCGGATCGAAACTTCCGGCGCCGGCGACATGGAAATCTTTGACGCGGCGGGAAACGTGACCCTGACCACCACCAAGCGGGACCTGACGCTGGACAACGTGACCGGCAAGGTTCACGTGGAGAACCGGAGCGGAAACGTGACTCTGCGTTTTCCTCAGCCGCCCAAGGAACAGATTGAGATTTCCAATCAGAGTGGCGACATCGACATTACCATGCCCTCGAAATCCAATTTCGATGTGAATGCCCGGTCCGATCGCGGTGAAGTGCAGTGCACCTTCCCTGAATTGGAATCGAGAATTGAAAGGTTGCGCAATGACGCCGTGCTGGAAGGCAGCCTCGGTTCAAAGGGCCCGCGCATCCAGCTTCATACCACCTACGGTACGATCCGCATTCGCAGAGGGCAGTAAGAGCGCTTCAACGGTCGGCGATCTTTTCGAGTGCGTCGAAGAAACCGGGGAATGACACGCTGACGCATTCCGCGTCACGTATCGTGCTTGGCCCCTCCGCCCCCAGCGCTGCAATCGCAAAGGCCATGGCGATGCGGTGGTCTCCCCGCGGATCAATCTCCGCGCCGCGCAATCGGCCCGCGGATCGCCCCGCGACACGCAATCCGTCCGGCCGCTCCTCCACGGTAGCTCCCATGCGGCGCAGGTTTTCCGCGATGGCCGCGATGCGGTCGCTCTCCTTCACACGAAGTTCACTCGCGTCCCGGATTTCGATTCCCTGCTCCGTGTAAGGCCCGAGCGCCGCGAGCAATGGCAGCTCATCGATCAGCGCGGGAACCTCCTCACCGGCGATCGTGCCGCCGGCAATTTCTGAATGCCGGATAGCGACATCCCCCACCAATTCTCCCGCGGCCTCGCGGACAGCCAGCAAGGAGATGGACGCCCCCCACTGAGCCAGAAGGTCAAGAACCGCCGTGCGCGTGGGATTGAGCCCGACATCATGCAGGAGCAGGCTTGAGTCACGCAATAGGATGGCGGCGGCAAGAAAAAATACGCCGGAGGAAAGATCGCCCGGCACGGCGAGGTCGCGCGCTTTGAGTTCCCCGCCGCCGTGGATTGTGAGCGTGCGTCCTGCCCGTTCCACGCGCACGCCAAATTCCTCCAGCGCCAATTCCGTGTGATCCCTTGTGCGGACCGGCTCCGAAACGGAGGTAGCCCCCTCGGCAAACAATCCCGCAAGCAGGATCGCCGACTTCACCTGCGCGCTGGGCACGGGGAGTGTGTACGCAATCCCCCGGAGCGGGCGGCCGTGAATCTCCAGCGGCGCAAGGTCTGCCTCACGCGCGCGGATTTCCGCCCCCATTTGCGTGAGCGGCTCAATCACGCGGCGCATCGGCCTGCGCCGCAACGAAGCATCTCCGGTAAGCGTCGAATCAAACGGCTGGCCAGCAAGGATGCCGGCGAGCAGCCGCAGGGTGGTGCCGGAATTTCCGGCGTCGAGATCGCGTTTGGAACGCTTGAAGCCGCCTGGCCCGGCGCCGGTGATGCGTACCCCCGAGTCTGATGAGTCAATCGCAATTCCCAAACGCTTAAGGCAATCGAGCGTGCTTTGGCAATCGGCGGCGGGAGAGAAATGCCGGATTTTGCTGGTGCCCTTCGCCTGCGCCGCAAGCAGCGCGTAGCGATGGGATATGGATTTGTCGCCGGGCAGCTCAACGGGCCCCGAAACTGTCCGCGCCGGAATGATTTTCTGCTTCGCCACGCTCGAATTCTAGCACGCTGGCGCGGGCTGCTTAGGGAGGCACGCAACCCCAAACCGCTTGACGGGTTCCAATAAAATGGGGGATGGGTGTATTTCGAGGCCGCAAGCTGGTTCATCGCAACCGCGGCACAGGGGATTGAAATCCTGCGCGGGCAAGAGCGTAATATAGGGCAGGAGGGGTTCAGGAAAGATGCGCGGAAGATTTCTCGGTTCCATCGGGCTTCGGTTCTTCAGCACAACTTTGTTGCTCGCGCTTGCCCTTGTCGCGGGACGGATTGGCGCGCAGCAGTCCGCCGCCAAGCCACCCCAATCCGGCGCGCAATCTGGCTCTCAATCAGGACAACACGATATGCATGACATGCAGGGCATGCAGCACGGCGATATGAGCGCGGACGATCAGGCGCAGAAACTGGTCAATGATCAGATGCTGCCCGGTCATCATCACATGGGCGCGCACATGCACATGACCCCGCGGCGCACTGCCACCGCGGCGGATTGGGCGCGCGCCGATCAAGTGGCTTTGGAATTGCGCGACTCCATCGAGAGGTTTAAGGATTACCGCGTGGCGCTTTCCGAGGGGTACGTTCCCTTCCTGCCGAACCTGCCCCAGCCCATGTATCACTTCACGAACAACCGCAATGGTTTTCTGGAGGCTTTCACCTTCGACGCCGCGCGGCCCACTTCCCTGCTCTACAAGAAAACCGCCGGCGGTTATGAATTGATCGGCGCGATGTACACCATGGCGCGCACCGCGACGGAGGAACAACTCAACGAACGCGTGCCGCTCAGCGTGGCGTCCTGGCACCTGCACACCAACTTGTGCATGCCCAAGCGCGGCCAGCCCATGGACATGACCAAATTTGGTTTAGCGGGATCTATCGCCACTCAGGCAGCTTGTGACGCCAGCGGCGGAAAATTCTTCCCCGTCATTTTCGGCTGGATGGTCCACGTCTATCCGTTCGAGTCCACACGGGAGAAGATTTGGGAGCAATGAGCGCGTCGCCACGCGGTGGAAGAATTGCTTCCCCGGGCGGCGGCCAGTATCATGAAGGAACAATGAATTCAGGAAACCCCAGCCGCCGGATTCGCCGGCCCACGCTTCATGGAGTTGCGTTCACGATTGTCTTGCTCGCCGCCGTTGCCGCACTCGCCTCTCCGACGGATGCTCCACAAATTATGCCCGTGGATCAGGTCAAGCCCGGGATGAAGGGCGTGGGCTACACGATCTTTTCCGGCGATCAAATCGAAAAATTCGATCTCGTCGTTTTGGGCGTCCTCCCGGACCTTGTCGGTCCCCATGAGCCGGTCATTTTGGTGCAACTCATCGGCGCAAAGGTGGAGCGCACCGGCGTCGTCGCCGGCATGAGCGGCAGCCCCGTTTACATTGATGGGAAGTTGGTCGGCGCGCTGGCATACAAGTTCGGTCAGTTCACGAAGGATCCCATCGGCGGCGTCACACCCATCCAGAGCATGATGGAGGTGGCGCCCACGCCTCCACAATCAGCCTCGTCCGGGCGTATTGATTCACTGCTTTCCGAGAACGCCACAACGCCGCGATACACGATCCCTGAAAACGCGATTGATGCCGCCATCTGGCCGAAGGGCGATTCTTCGGCGCTGCGCGGCGGCGCGTATCTGAGCCCCATCGAAACCCCGCTTGTTTTTTCGGGCGTCCATCCTTCCGTGCTTGCGCATTTTGCCGGCGAACTTGGCGGCTACGGTCTGGTGGCCACGCAGGGTGGCGCCGGCACTCCCCAGGCGGACGACGGGAAGATCGCTCCCGGCGACATGGTGAGCGTCGTGCTCGTTAGCGGCGATATGACCGCGGCGGCTTCCTGCACCGTCACTGCCGTAACAGAAAACCGCGTTTACGCCTGCGGCCATCCTGTTTTTGGTTATGGAAACGTGCAGTTCGCCATGGCCCGCGCGCGCGTCGTCGCCACGCTCTCTTCCGATCTCGATTCCACAAAAATTGTTACTACGGGCGGCATCATCGGCACGCTCAGTCAGGACCGTCTGACCGCGGTGATGGGTACGCTCGACGCCGGGCCAAAGATGATCCCCATGGATCTGACGCTGACGACGCAGGGCAAGGAGCGTCAATTCCACTTTCAGCTTGCGAACAGTCCCAAGCTCACACCCGCGCTTGTGGGCATCGTTGCCATGAACGGCCTTACCTCCAACACGACGTATAGCGAAGGCACAACGCTGAGGCTCTCCGGGCAAATTGAAATTGCGGGACATTCTCCGGTGCAGCTGGAGAATATGTTCGCGCCGGTCGATGGGCCGGTGCCCGACGGAGCGTTCGTCGCCGGTTCCCTCCAGGGCATTTTTGCGCGCGTCTTCACCAACTTGTTTGAGCAGCCCAAGATCGAACGTATCCGGCTGAAACTGGAGAGCCTCCCCGAACGCCGCTTCACCACCATCGAAGGCGCGTGGATGGAGACGACCGAGGCAGTCCCCGGACAAACATTGCAGGTGAAGGTGCTCTTGCGGCCTTATCGCGGCGCCTCGGAGCTGCGCACCATCCCCATCACGATTCCTGTGGAGGCGGCGCGCGGCACGTCCCTGCGAGTCGTGGTCAGCGACGCCCTTTCGGCGGACCGCACGGCGCGCCCTGTTTCTCCATTGGCCATCGCCAATCAGGCCGGTGGTCTCGAGCAATTCATCAAGATTCTGAACCGTGAGCGGCGCAACAACCGCCTCTACGTCACGCTCTTGCAGCCCACAGCGACCATGCTGCTGGAAGACAAGGAACTTCCCAATGTGCCGCTTTCCGCGGCAAACGTGCTTGATCAGCGCCGCGGCGCGCCGAACCCCACCATGTTGCGCGAAACGCTGGCGGGCGAATGGTCATTGCCCACCGAGGGAGTTGTCTCCGGCCTGGTCTCGCTTTCGATTCGCATTAAGTAGGCGGCGAACGATTTTGATGATCGGGACGGCGCAAGGCCGTCCGCGGCAATCCGGCGGGGAATTTCCGGGAGAATAACGATGAAGCAGGTCAGTCACTATTCGCGGCGAAAAGCCGCCATCTGGTTGGTCGCCTTGTTGGCTGTATTCTCGGCCGCCGCCTTGCGCGCAGAGCGCACGCGTTACTGGCGTCAATCCACCTTCGACGAGTTCGAGAGGGGCACGGCGAAGGGTGTCGCGCTGCGCAGCGATGGAAAGCTGTTGCTGGCGCCCCGGTTCGCGCCTGTCGGCGACCCGAATACCGCTTACCTGTGGGCCATCCGCGCCGATTCCAAAGGAAATCTCTTTGCCGCGGGCGGCTCTGGTGCGAAGGTCATTCGGCTTGACGCATCCGGCAAATCCTCAGTCTTCTTTGAATCGGCTGAACTTTCCGCGCAGGCGCTGGCCATGGACGCCCAGGACAATCTTTACGTCGGGACTTCTCCCGATGGCAAAATTTACAAAGTCTCACACACGGGTGAGAAGAAAATCTTTTTCGAGCCGAAGACCAAATACATCTGGGCCATTTCCGTGGATACCGACGGAACGGTGTATGTCGCCACGGGCGACACGGGCATGATTTACGCCGTAACGCCCGATGGCAGGGGCGATGTCTTCTACAAGAGCGATCAGGCGCACATCCGCGCACTCGCGTTCGACCGGCAAGGAAATCTCTTGGCGGGCACGGAACCCGATGGGCGCATTCTGCGCATTTCAAAATCCGGGGCTGCCGGAAAGGCGCGACAGGGATTTGTCCTCTACGAAACGTCGCGCAAGGAAATCACCTCGATGATTGTGGACGCGGCCGGAAATCTCTATGCCGCGGCCATCGGCGATAAGTCCCGCACCTCCGGCCCTGGCTTTATTCCATCGGCCGATAACCCGCCGCAAGGGCAACCCATCACCGGCACGCAGGCCCCCGGTGGAGCAAACATCAACTTCGGTGGGCAAGGTCAACAGCCTCCGCAGACCGCGCCGTTCGTTCCCTTGGCTGCCGGCGGCGGTAGCGCGGTGTATCGCCTCGCCCCCGATGGTTCGCCGCAACAGGTTTGGAGTTCCCGCGATTCACTGGTCTATTCCCTCGGCTTCTCGCCTTCCGGAAAATTGTTGCTGGGCACGGGCAATCGCGGAACGGTGATCCAACTCGACGGAGATAATCTGTTCACCAGCCTGGCAAAAACTGAATCGGGGCAGGTGACCGGTTTGACGCAAGGCGCGGGCGGAAAGGTCTTCTTGTGCACCGCGAACCCGGGGAAGGTTTTTTCCATGGGGCCGGAAGACATGTCGGAAGGCACTTTTGAATCCCAGCCCATGGACGCGCGCATTTTTTCCACCTGGGGGCGCCTGGAGTGGTGGGGTGAAAATTCCGGCGAGACGTCGGCGGGTCGCCCGCACGTCGAGGTATTCATCCGCACGGGAAACACTTCCAACCCGGACAGCAATTGGAGCTCATGGGCCGGCCCTTACTCGAAGAGCGGCCAGAAAGTTGAAGCGCCCTCCGCGCGTTTCGCGCAGTGGCGCGCCGTATTGCGGAGCGGCAGTCCATCGCCGGTGGTTTCCTGGGTCAGCCTTTCTTACATGCCAAAAAACCTTCCGCCGCAAGTGGACGGCATTGCCATCCAGGATCCCGGCGTCCGCGTTCTCGGAATTCCCGGGACCGGCGGCACGGGTCCCTCCATCCCCGTGCGATTGAAGCAGCCTGATGTCCCGGGCGCCACATCCGCTCCCTTATTTGGGGCGCCCGCGCAGGGAGACCGCCAGACATCGCGCTTTGACCCGCCCGCGCAGGGCGGCATGCAAAAGGGGTATCAGTCGGTCCTGTGGACCGCGCACGACGATAATGACGATGAGCTGACCTACCGCGTTTACTATCGTGGTGAGGGCGAGAAGGAATGGAAGCTCCTGAAGGAAAATGTCCGCGAGAAATATTTTTCGTGGGACACAAGTTCATTGCCGGATGGCGCCTACTATCTGAAAATCGTTGTCTCCGACGCGCCTTCCAATCCTCCCGCGGAGTTTCTGGAAGGCTCCAGGGAATCCGACCGTTTTGTCGTCGATAATGCCCCGCCGGACCTTTCCGGCCTCGAAGCCGTTGCGGGTGAAAGCGCCACGCAGGCGCTCATCCGGTTCATGGCCCGGGATTCAGCGAGCGCCATCGCGCGGGCGGAATTCAGCCTCGACGCCGGAGATTGGACGCTTGTGTATCCCGCCGGACGCCTGAGCGATTCGCTCGAAGAGCGGTATGAGATATCGCTGGCGAAACTTTCTCCCGGCGAGCACACCATCGCGGTGCGCGTTTACGACCGGTTTGAAAATGTTTCCGCGGCCAAGTTGACATTCCGGGCGCCCATCGCCGCCCGCTAAGTCGTCGTTGGTTCGCGGTGTTGAGCTCGCTCGTCGGCGTTCTCTGTTGGGGTGTCAGCCTTTCATCGTGTGATATTCAACTTTTCTGTGTGCGGGAGCAACTTTCTTGGCTGAAGAATTCCGGCCGGACATCAACGACGTCCGCGAAGCGCATCGCCTCATCGCGCCCTACATCCATCGCACCCCCGTCCTGACGTCGCGTTCGCTCAATGAAATCGCCGGCGCTTCGCTTTTCTTCAAGTGCGAAAACTTTCAGCGCACCGGCTCATTCAAGATGCGTGGCGCAACAAACGCTGTTTTTTCGCTCAGTGAGGCGGAAGCCTCCCGCGGCGTGGTCACGCCTTCCTCCGGGAATCACGGCGCGGCTCTGGCCCTGGCCGCGCGTATCCGCGGCATCGCCGCTTGGGTTGTGATGCCAAACAACGCGCCGAATGTGAAGCGCCAGGCCGTGGAAGCCTATGGCGGAAAGGTCACCCTTTGCGAACCCACCATCCGCTCGCGCCAGGAAACAGCAGCCGCGGTGCAGGCGCAAACGGGGGCGGTCCTGATCCATCCCTATGACAATGACAAGATCATTGCCGGTCAGGGCACGGCCACACTCGAGTTGATGGAGGAGATTCCGGATCTTGACGTGGTCATTGCGCCCGTCTCGGGCGGCGGTTTGCTCTCCGGCACCTCCATCGCAGCCAAGGGTTTGCGGCCTCAAATTCGCGTGGTGGGCGGTGAACCCAAAAATGCCGACGACGCTTTCCAATCCCTGCGCGCAGGACATATCGTGCCCCTCGATCATTCCGACACCATCGCCGACGGCTTGCGGGCGAGTCTGGCTCCCAGGACTTTTGCAATCTTGAGCAGAAATGTGGATGAAGTCTCATTGGTTGCGGAATCGGAAATCGTGGCGGCCATGCAGCTCATCTGGGGGCGGATGAAAATCGTCGTGGAGCCTTCCGGAGCGGTTTCCGCCGCGCCCGCTCTCAACCGGCGCATCGGCGCGGACGGCAAGCGCATCGGCATTATTCTCAGCGGCGGAAATGTGGACCTGGGCTCCCTTCCCTTTTCCTGATCCCGTCAATTCACGTTGAGCAGGATGGTCGTGGTCGCGGAAGTGTTTCCCGTCCCTGTCGCCGTCACCGTCAGCGGATACGCCCCCGGCGGCGTACCGGGAGTTCCGCCTGCTGCCACCCCTCCACTCTTGCATCCCGCTGTGAATCCTGCCATCAACGCGAGCAACGCCGCGCATTGAACCCACGCAACCACCGTCTGGCGTCGCGTGCGCGATTTCAGACGCCAGATCAGAAACAAGATGGTGAGCGCAAGAACCCAACAAGGCCACCAGGTTGGGATTGGCCGAATCACACGAACTCCCGGCGCCCGCGGCACACCGCTGTATGCCTTCGTCGCCACCGTCAGGGTGGTGGAGCTTCCCGCGGTAACGCTTGCCGGACTGAAGGTGCACGTGGAGACTGGCGGGCACCCCGCAATCGTAAATGTCACGGATCCGGAGAGCGGCGGCGCAAGAGTGCTTACCGAAAACGAAGCAGCTGTGCCCGCCAAGATTGTTGTCGACGTGGGCATGGCGTTGATCCCCACGGGGGAAGGCCCACTGAAATGGAAGACGGTCTTTCCGCCACATTCTGCGAAGTTTGTAGAGCACTTGGTCACGTCAAATACTGTCACCATGAAATAGTATGTCGCCCCCGCCGCGGCGTTGAATGAAACCTGCGATTGAGGCACCGAACCGCTGACGTCGTTGCTGCACGCGACATCGCTGAAAGCGCCCGGCGCGCCCGTCACGACATCCACGATGGTGTCGTAAGCGCTCCCCAGTGTATCCACCGTCACGGTGCCGCCGGGTCCGGCGGCATATCGCCACCACACAGATTTCCCGCGCGGATTGGAGGACTGGTTCCCCGCACACCCCGGCACCGGATCACTCGTCTCTGTCGTCGCGTTGAAATTGTCCACGGTAGTGCTGAAGATCGCCGAAGTGACAGGAGTCGCGTTGGCGAACGCGTCATTCGCCGGCGGCGCGGGAGCATTCACAGTGAACAGCAACTCCGAACCGGCAGGCCCGCCCCCGGGAGGCGGGTTCGTGATCCCGATCGCAAAGTTGCCGCCGAACAGCAGCAATGAATTGGAGAGTGTCGCTGTGATTTGTGTCCCGCCGGCGTTGACGGTATTGAAGGTCACTCCGGTTGTGCCGCCATTGAAAGTGACCACCACGTTTTGTGCGAACCCGGTGCCATTGATTGTGACTTGAGTATCCGCCGCTCCCGCATTGACCGACGAGGGGACTACGGAAACCAGCGTCGGCGCATTCCCCGCGATGGTGAAGGAAAGAATGTTGGTCGTGTTGGGCGACTGAGAAGTATCAACCACACTCAGCGCCGCCGTGCCGCCTTGAGAGACAAGATTCGCCGCAACCTGCACCGTGATCGTCTGCGCCGCCACATTCACAGTCGGATTGGCAAGTGTCGCCCCGTTCCATTGCACGGTAGAGCCACTCGTAAACCCGCGACCCGTCAGTGTAAGCGTGAACGCGCCGGATCCTGCCTGCGCGTTGATGGGATTCAATCCGCTGAGCGCGAAAGCTCGCGTCCCGGTGAGCGCCGGAAGTGAATAGTCCCACACGCTCCGGCCGTGCGTCCCTGCGCGGAGCGTGCGTGATGGCTCGTGCAGCGTCAGGGAGAAGACAGCGACATTCGGAAGCGCCGTCCCCATCACCCTCCAGGTCGCGCCTCCATCCGCGGTGACAAAAACTCCGATATCCGTTGCGGCGTACAGAGTGCGGTGGTTGGTAGTGTCACCAGGGTCGAGCAGGATGTCATTGACTGGCGTATTTGGCAGATCGGTCGCGAGCGGCGCGGAGCAATCGCTGGTGTGGCAGCTCACGTCCGCCCAACTTGCGCCGCCATTTGTTGTTCTGAAAATGTGTCCCTTCAGATCAATCGGACCGCCCGCGATGGATTGTCCAATCGAAAATCCGGAGAAACTCACCCACGCGGTACTGCCGGTCGAGTCGGATGGGTCCGCAATGACTTTTGTCACGGAGCGGCAGGGCAAACCGTTGCCGACATTCAGACTGATGAAGCAGGAGCCATGCCCTGTCACGCTGGCAAATACCGGCGCCACTCCGGCCGTCACATTCGGCGCCAGTGCCATCGTTCCGTCATTTGCACCTGCATATAAATTGAATCGGCCATTCGCCAGCGGCGCGAAGGCAATGCTGGTAAGCGCCGCGCCGTTCTGATTCCCTCCAAGCGTCACGTCGCCCGTAACGGCGGTCCATGTTGCCGCGCCGTCTATCGTTTCGTAAAGGCGGTAGGTTCCGAAGTAGAGGTGTGAGGCTCTATTGGGATCCACTACGAACGGGGCCAGCGGATTGATCGCGTCGTTGGGCGATATTGTTCCGGAGCTTGCTAAAAGATTGAATGACCCCAATTTGCCGCTGAGTGTGGACTTCCAGATCTTCGCGCCGCCTGGAAGCGCAACACAATTGAGATAGACCGTGCTGGGCTGATTCGGATCCACTATCGTTGTGGCCCCGTCCCCGCAAGTCGCTGTATTGGTCCACGAGGACGCGGAGAAACCTTGAAAGGCTTGCGTTCCATTCCCCTGTGTCCCACCGAACGCCAGCGCGTTGCTCGATGGGTGCATTGAAAGACCCGGATAGAATTGCGCCACGGCGAGACCTGAGTTGAGGTTGTTCCACGTGATGGAAGTCACGATCCCCGAAGCTGTCGATTGGGAAGCGGCCAGCGGATTTGCCGTGCTCCACACCCCGCCATCGTTGCCGGCAAACAATTTGCTACCGCCGGCATTGAACGCGATGGCGTGGTGATTGACGTGAAGCAAAGTGCCGTCCGAGCTGCCCGAAACGGTAGTCCAGGTCGCGCCGCCGTCCACGCTGCGGATGAGTGTCCGCGAATTCCCAAATGAATCTTTGGTTGCCGAACCTCCCGCGAAAATGGTGTTTCCTGTGGCGTCGCCGGGGTCCACGGCGATGGCCATGTCATACCAGCATTGCGGGCTGCAAAAATCGGGTGCGTTGCTCCTGATCCAGTTCGCGCCGCCGTCAGCGCTCCGGTAGACGCCGCCACCGGGCGACAGTGAATTGGAATCCGTAGTGACGTCGGCAACGGCGGCATAGAGCACGACCTGCCCGCCGACGAGTCCCGGCATTTGCGCCAGCGCGATTCGCCCCATCATGCTTTGCAGTGGCAGGCCGTTTCCAACCACGCGCGCCCACACCTGCTGCCCGCACGCGGCGTTCGCATTTGCAGATACGTAGATCCCATTCGCCGGTGCGCTCACTGCCGTGGGAGCATCCGGACGCCCCAATGCCGCGTAAGCCTTGGTGTTCGAGACATAGAAGACAGATGTCCCGATGGCTCCCGGAAGTACCAGCGCCCAGTTTGCGCCGGCGTCGTCCGTGCAATAAATTCCCGGCTCGCCCGGCTGCGAGGTTGTGCTGCCGAATATTTCCACCCCGGCAAGAACCTGACGCGCATTCTTTGCCGCATCCGGATTGATGGCCAGCGAACTGATCCGCGCGCCGCCGCCCGGGAACAGGTTGTTTCCGAACGGCCCGATAAACGGGCACGTCGAATTCAGCGCCACGCCGGACCCGGTGCAGGTCTGCGCCCAGGTCTGACCCCCATCTTTGGAGATGAGCACTCCTGCGCCGTAATAAACGTCCAGGCCGAATCCGGATTGCTCTCCGGTTCCCGCGTAAACAACTCGGTGCCTTGTTCCATCCAAAGCGTTTGTCGCGTCGATTCCTATGGCCAGCGCGCCCATGGCCAGTGACGCCTGGTTGTCCGTTAGCGGCGTCCATGTGTTCCCGCCGTCCGTGGTTCTCCACACGCCGCCCTGTGCCGCCCCAATAAAAACGGTGTTGCCGCTGGAATCGGTCGGGTCGATCGCAATGGCCGTAACGCGGCCGGAAGTATTTCCGTAGGGGCTGGCAAATGGAGGTGTGCCGGGCAAAGTCGGCTGCGGCCCGATGGATCGCCACGCACCAGCGAAGGGCGCGAGCGCGGGCAGACTGAGACCTGGGATTTCTGAGCTGGGTCCAAGCTCGGCGCCAAGCATGGCGTTTTTCTGTTGCAGCGATCTGACTCGCGCTCCGCCCGGGATCATCCCCAGTGGAAATGCACGCGGTCTGTTAAAAAACTCTATTCGCTTGCGCGGAGCTTCGCGCTTCTTGTCCGCCTGGCCGGACTGTTCGCCCTCCTGCCTCCCACTTGTGTTTTGCTGCGCGATCCCGGAAGCCGAAAACAGAATGAGCAGCGCCAGCGGACCCGTGTATTCGGCAAACCATGTGGCGCGTTGGTGTCTTTGGGCTGTTTTCTGCGGAAAAGGAGTCTCTTCCTCTTGCGGCAAATACTCGTCGGGCGTCATGGGCGCTCCCTTAAGATGAAAAGCCGCGTGCTGGGCGGGGTTCCACCAAGTAGGATGGGGGGACTGCGTGTCGGGGGGAGTCTAGTACGAATTCTGTTTACTGACAATCAAATACTATCTCAAGGTAATAGGTCGGCACAGCGGCCCAAGTCGAGGGCCGCTGCGCCTCCCCCTGGAATCTATTGCACAGTGACGGAAATATTGGTTGTGTGGTTGGAAGTCCCGCTCGTCCCTGTCACCGTGACCGTATAGGTCGTGCGCGTGGTCCCCGGGTCTCCCGCGGGCGTGGTTCCCGCACCCTTGCACCCCGCCACGCCGATCCCGCTCGCGAGAACCAGGAGGGCGAGGAAGGCAAATGTCCGGCGCTTTCGAATTGCCGGGATGCTCAGCACCAGTAAACATGTCAGAGTCATCGCCAGAATGGTCACCGGCACCAACACCCGGGGAGGAATTGGTCGGACGCCCGGATCGAAGAGCGTCGCGTGCGCCGCGGTCGTGAACACCGTAAGCGTCGAAGTCCCGGATGTCACCGCATTTGTCAAGTTCACTGAAGCTGCAGGAGTGAGGGTGCAAGTCGGCGGATCATTCAACGTCAATGGAGCAACAGAGCACGTCAGGTTCACCGTCCCCGTGAATCCCGCTGCACCTGTCACTGTAATGAGGGACGTGCCGGACTGGCCGGGAGCTGGAATCGTAATGGCCGTTGGATTTGGCGCCGTCGCCGTGAAATTGAAGTCCGGCCCTCCCGTAACTGTGATCAGAACTCCCGCCGAAGTCACGCCCGTGTAGTTCGCGTCGCCGTTGTATTGCGCCGTAACCGTTTGTGTCACGGCTGGTGAAATTAGGAGTGACGCGTGCGCGGAAGTAAAAGTAGTCGCCGTCGCCGGCTTCCCAACCAGATTCACCGTCCCCAGCACAGTGGGTCCGTTCAGAAATGTGATGGAGCCTGTGGGCGGATCACCGATACCGTTCGTATTGACTGTCGCCGTCAGATTCACGTTGTTCCCGAACGCAACGGTCGTCGAGGGGCTGGCGGAAACGCTCGCGGCCGTCGCGGCTTTCGTGACAGTAAATGCGGCATTCGCGGAAACGCTTCCGTTGTAGCTCAGGTCGCCGTTATACACCGCCTGGAAACTGTGCGCTCCCACGGGCAGCGCTGGGATCAGGACCTGCGCCGCGTTGTTCCCCGGGAAGCTGATGTTCGGCGATTGATACTCCAGGAATCCATCGCTGTTCAAATTCAATGTCCCAAGCGACGTCACAGGCCCCCCGTTGAGAGAATCGTTCAATGTGGCCGAGCCAGTCGCCGTCGCCTGGGCCGATGTGGTCCCCGCCACATCGACGCGAATAAGATCCAGCGATCCGTAAGGAGCCGTCGCGATGTTGGAAGTCACCGCACCCGTGACGAGGTTCACGGCAAGGATGGAAACATGCGACGAGCTTCCTTCCGGATTGACGGTAACCACGATGGGAGGTGTTGAATCACTCGCTCCGCGCACGCCATCGCCGGCATAGTGCGCCGTCAAATTGTAGGTGCCGCCCACCAGAAAACTGGTGGAGGCTGAAGTGGGATTGCCGTTCAAAGGAATAATATTCACGTTCGTTGGCGTGACCCCGGTGAACACGAAGTGGTCCACGCCTCCGGATGTGCTCCCATTTTGAAATGGACAAGTGGGCCCCGGCGCTATGCAAGTGCCAAGCAAGGAGACGTCTCCCGTGGCCGCGGGACCCGAACTCGGCGTCACTCTCACTTGCAAATTCACATTTGACCCGTGCGTGATGGTGATGGGGCCGGTGGGCGGTGTGCACGCCGCCTGTGTCGTCGAAACACAAAGCGTCGTTGTGGTCGGCGTAAATGTGCCGAGCGCCGCGGCCCATCCATTCGCGAGATTCGTCACATTCAGCGAACCCAATCCCGTTGCCCGGTCATAAGCTGTGCCGGTGACAAATGCAGGCGTATTCGTCGGATTGCCCTGCCCGTCCAGCGTGACCACGATTCCCAGCGTGCTCGAGTTCCCGTTTGTATTGCTGCACTCACTCGATCCCCCGAAGCAGGGAACCGAAATATTCCCCTTGGTCGTGTCGTTGAAGACGCACGCGGAGTTGGGTCCTGCCGATGAATTGCAGTTCGCCGCGTTTTGCGCCGCCATGGGGTACAGGACGAAATTGGCGTTCCCCTGGCGCGAGCCTGGTCCCATTTTCTGATTGATCAGCGCCATGATCCCGGCAAATGACGGGGCGGCTGCGGAAGTCCCACCCACACCGATAAAATGCGTGAACGGCGCGTTCAAGTCGCAGGTAGCGCCGCCTGGATTTATGTCGGACTCGCAGATGATGTAGAAACTGTTGCTGACCAGGCCATCGGCCGAAAACAGGGAAATGTCGGGAATGGAGCGCACGCCGGAAGCGGGAACCCCGGGTCCAATTTGCCATGACGGCGTTGCATAGGCTGCATCACAAACGATCGTGGTGAGAACAACATGTGAAATCGCGCAATTGCTTTGCCCGCCCCCGCCTCCCAGCGTGTTTGCGGAAATTGAATTAACCGTCGTATTGTTGCATCCCAGTAGTCCCGCTTGCGCGCAGGAATCATTCCACGACGTTTCGGGAATATACCCCAACGCGGAGACCCCGGTGGCCGGGTTGTTGCCGGCGGCCCAGAAAGTTGACTGGTAGTTGGGCACGGTAAAATCAAAATCGGTTCCCCCCGTCGCCACATTGAACGGCGTGGATGCGATTCCGTTGACGTTGGCGCCGCTCACGGCTGCCGTGAAGACATCGGCCGCGTCGCATCCTGCCACCCCGCTGTCTCCGGAAGCGATGACAACTGTGATTCCCTGCGCCGCGGCTTGTTCCCACAGGGTTTTGTAGAAAAGATTGCCGGTGGTCCCCAGGGATGCCTCGCAAGCACCGAAACTCTCGCTCATCACCGGAGCCAGGTTGTTGTCAATGATGTGCTCGGCGGCGAGGTCGATCCCCGCCGAGGTCTCCGTGTCCGCCGCGATGACATACAGGATTTGCGCATTCTTCGCGATTGCACCGGCCCACTCCACATCCAGGGCCCCCTCAATTTCGTCGCCATTGAACCCGGGATCCGTCCCGTCCACGATGATGGTGGGCACATTCACCGCGTTTGTGGGCAGTCCGAAGAGCGTGCGGAACTTCTGAATATCCTGCAGGTTGATTTGTGAATCGCCGACGATGGCAACGCTCTGTCCCGTGCCGTCAATCGGCGAGCCAAGATTCCAGAGCGGCAGAACATTGTAAATGGTCGCGAAATCCGTCGGACCAATGGCATTGCACGGAGTAGCCCCGCATCCCGCGAACGAGAATTGCGGTGTCACTTGTCCGTTGGCTTTGGACCGCGAAAAAACTCCCAGCGTCCGGCTCAGGGGCTTCTTTCGAAAATTGTGTAGCGTATTCACGCCCACCACGACGGGAGCCAATGCCGCGGGAATCTGCGGGTCGCTTGCGTTTGCCCAATGCTCTTCACCCCGAGCCACGAACTTGTGGATCTCTGTGCTGAACGCTTCGCGTACCTGCCCGGCGGTTCCCGAGAACTCGATCATCATCCGCCCTGTCGCCACGTGGTTCACCGAGAACCCGTGCGATTGAAGCCACTGGGTGATCGCCTCGATGTCCGCTTCGGAGGGTCCAAACTGCGCCCCGAACTGTTCCGGTGTCAGCCATTGGTGGAATTTGGGTGACTCTTTCGAGTGTTGCTGATCCATAAACGTCTTAAGCGCCGTTTCCTGCTCCGCGCTTCGCCGCAACACCAATAGCATTCGCTCCATCGCCAGGGTTTCGGGCGCGGGGCCGCGGTCATTTCGCGGAATTGCCAGAGGATGCGTATTCCCGCGCAGCATCACTCGTGACTTCTCATCGACGCGTTGAGTGATGCGCGGCGGTTGTTGCCCTGCCGTCTGTGCAAAGGCATGTGAGGAAATAAGAAATAGGATTGGGACTGCAAGAATTGCTCTTTGGAATGTATGAGTCTTCGCCCGCATTCAGGTCTCCAGTGGCTCCTTTTCAGTTTGTGAATGGAATTACATACCGGCATTCGTCTGCCGGCGTTATCCCGCAAAGTCGATTTGATGCGAGATTTGCCTGCGCAGATTCCTCGTCGGCAAAAAAAGTGAGCTGGGCGGTTAGCGGCTGGATTGGGATTACAAAACACTCTAATTCAAACCCGCGGGCGCGGGAAGAGTCGCGCTCTATGGCTCGACGGGCTTCCAGTCGGCGGGGGGAAAGGAGATGTGCCAGAAATCTCCTGACGGTGCATCGAGTTCCACGGGGATCAGAAAACCTTCTGGCGAACCTTGCGGTTGCCTGGTTACGCGGCCCGCTTTTTTCTCGCGCGTGATCTTGTGTTCCACTTCCAAGGGTGTCCCCGCGGGGAGGCTTCGCGCCGCGCAAAGCATTGCGCCGTGCGTGTTCACTCCCACAGTGCTCGCCGGAAGTTTTTCGGGCTTGCCGTTCAGGACCACATGGATCACAACCGGCACTCGCAGGATCACTCGTTGGCTGCGGCGCCGATCTTCCAGGAGCACGCCGCTGGTTTTTCTTGCCGGCCCGGCTTTTGAGGACGGTTTTGGATACGTCAAAGCTCGAGGCCCCAAAAATCCATCTCCGGCTCGATCAGTTCGATGCCGTATTCCCAACCCTCCACGCGTTGGTGGCCCTTCCAAACAATGACGGCGGGGTTGGAGCGGTTGTTGGCGCAATTCAAGAGTTCCAGTTGTTGTTCCACGGTAAATTCGCGCGGGATCACCGCGAGGCACCCGTATGGACCCACAACGCGCGTATGGGCGTCAAGCTTGCTGAGGTCCCCTTCCAATTGCCACGCCACACTGAGCGGCACGCGGGAGTTCACGCGCACACCACGGCGCTTGCTTTGTAATTTCGATTCCCTTGCCACATCTTCCGAGACGGACATTTTCTCAAGCTCCCAACGCAACTCTAGGGCGACCACCTGGGGAGGCACCGCCGCTGGCGACCCAACGGAGATGCAGATGACAACAAGAGGATGTTAGTGCGCGGAATTGTATAAGGTCAATAGTACTAGAACCCAAAAAGACATGTTGTAAACGATAGATTTAACATGGGTTATGGCGTCATCCGTGCAAGGAAGCGGGAAGCTAGCGCGAAGTGCTGGGGGCCGGAATCGCGGCGCGGCGGCGGAACAATTGCCCCGCCCATCCTTGCAGGCCGTCCATGTAAATATAGAAAACCGGTGTCAGGTAGAGCGTTACAACCTGGGAGAACAACAGCCCCCCGACAACTGCCAGCCCGAGCGTCTGCCGCGAATCGCCGCCGGCGCCGATGCCCAACGCAATCGGAAGTGTGCCCATCAGCGCCGCCATGGTCGTCATCATGATGGGCCGGAAGCGCACCAGACAACCTTCGTAAATCGCGTCCGCGGCCGTCTTCCCTTCTTTGCGCTGCGCCTCCAAGGCAAAGTCAATCATCATGATCGCGTTTTTCTTCACGATGCCGATGAGCATGATGATGCCGACGAAGCCGTAGAGGTCGAGGTCTTTATGAAACGCCATCAAGGTCAGGAGCGCGCCAAAGCCCGCGGAAGGCAAACCCGAAAGAATCGTTATCGGGTGAATAAAACTCTCATACAGGATTCCCAGCACGATGTAGATGACCAGGATGGCCATCACCAGGAGCACGCCCAAGCCGGTCAGTGACCGCTCAAATGCCTGTGCCGTCCCTTGAAAGCTCGGCGTGATATTGGCCGGCAAAACCTTCAACGCGACTTCCCTCACCCGCTGCAGCGCATCGCTCAGTGACACGCCCGGCTTTAAATTGAACGAGATCGTCACCGCGGGAAGTTGTCCCAGATGATTTACCGAAAGTGGCCCCAGGCTCGGGGCCAGCGACGCAATGGTATTGAGCGGCACAAGCCGTCCGGCGCTCGTCCGGACGTAAAGGAGAGAGAGTGCATTCGGATCGAGCTGGTACTTGGGCAACAACTCCATGATCACCCGGTACTGATTGTTCGGAGCATAGATGGTGGAAATCTGGCGGTTGCCGTATGCGCTGTAGAGTGCGTCCTCAATCTGTTGCGCCGTCAGGCCCAGCGTGGAGGCTTTGTCGCGATCCACCACCACGTTGATCTGCGGGTTCCTGATTTGCAGGTCGCTGGTG
>JBGOTC010000009.1:0-24910 GCA_041476305.1 Terriglobia bacterium | reverse complement strand
CTGGCGGCGGGCCTGTCGGCGCACTGACCTTTGCTTATGGCGGAAACCCCGGCGGATTGTTTGGAGGAGTAGATGGCGAATTTGGATTCCGCTCGGCGTTCAGTCTCTTTGATGAACAATTCCAGGACCGCAACGACCGCGAAGACGAGCTCTACAGCCAGGGTTCCGAAGCGCTGAATGAAGGCAAGTGGGATCGGGCCGTGGACCGGTTCGACCTGGTGGCGCAGATCAAGGGCAAGCGCGCGGATGCCGCGCATTACTGGAAGGCCTGGGCGCAGAACAAGCTGGGGCAACGGACGGAAGCGCTGGCAACTCTGGCGGCGATGCAGAAGGAATTTCCGCAAAGCCGCTGGCTGAACGACGCAAAGATTCTGGAAATCGAAGTGCGGCAGAAGGCCGGGCAGCCGGTCTCCGTGGAATCGCAGACGGATTGCGAAACAAAGCTGCTGGCGCTCAACGGACTGGCGCAGGCGGATGCCGCGCGCGCGGTGCCCATCCTGGAAAAAATGCTGCACAGCCCGGACTGCATCAAGCTGCGCAGCCAGGCGATCTTTGTGCTGGCACAAATGAATTCTCAGGAGTCCCACGACCTGCTCGCAAAGCTTGCGCAAGGCGTGGATGCAAACCCCGGATTGCAGGCAAGGGCAATTACCGCCATCGGCCAGATGGGGGGGAGTTGGGGCCGCGAAGCTCTGGCGAGTATTTATGCCAAATCCAATGATGTGGACACGAAAAAGAACATTCTGCGCGCGCTGATGATGTCCGGAGACCGCGAACGAATCTTTGCGGCGGCGAAAACAGAACAGAATCCAGAGCTCCGCAAGGAAGCCATCCGCCTCCTGGGGCAAATGGGCGCACGCGAAGAGATCTGGCAACTCTATCAAACCGAGACGGCGGTGGACGTGAAGAAGGTGGTGATGCAGTCCATGTTCACATCCGGCGATGGCGCGCGCGTCGCTCAAATCGCCACCAAGGAACAGGATCACGGGCTGCGCATGTCGGCCATCAGCTATCTGGGGATGATGGGCGCGAAGCCGGGATCGAAGAATGAAGAGGCGCTGCTTTCCATCTACGGTTCGGACACCGATACCGATGTGCGGAAGAAAGTGGTCGGGGCGCTGTTCATGTCCGGCAATGCGCATGGACTTGTGGCGCTGGCGCGGAAAGAGACCGACCCGCAACTGAGAAAAACAATCGTGTCGAATCTGGCCATGATGCACGACAAGGAAGCCACGGACTACATGCTGGAACTGCTGAACAAGTAGTGGGGGCCAATCAGGTTGAAGCGATTGAATAAGGAGCGACGATGAGAACGATGCGATGGCTGGCGGTGACGGCAACACTGTTGATGACGGCAGGTCTCGTGGCGGGCCGCGCAGCGGCGCAATCCACCACAGGCGGCGACGACGATATGAAGTTGATGGCGCTCAACAGCCTGCGCGGGGCGGACCCCGCAGTGGCGGTGCCGCAGATTGAAAAGTTGCTGGCCGGCAACGCGTCGAACGACGTGAAGAAGCGCGCCCTCTCCATTCTGGGGCAGGCCGGCACACCGCAGGCGCAGGAAGCTCTGGGCCGCGTGGCTCGCGGGCAATCCAATCCCGCGCTGCAGAGCGATGCCATCCGGCAGCTCGGCGTTTCCGGCGGGAGCGACGCGCGGAAGACGCTGGCCGAAATTTACGGCTCCACCAGCGACGCGGCCATCAAGAAGCAGATCCTGCGGTCATTCATGGTCGCGGAAGACAGGGCGCATTTGCTGGGCGTGGCGAAAACCGAAAAGGAAGCGGAAATGCGCGCCGAGGCGGTGCGCATGCTCGGAACAATGGGCGACACCAACGCGCTGATGGAGCTCTACCGCTCGGAAACTTCGATTGAGGTGAAGACAATGGTCGTGCGCGGGCTGCGGCTCTCGGAGTCCGTGGAATCGCTCAGCCAGATTGCGCAGAGCGATTCCTCGGCGGAATTGCGCGCCAAGGCCGTCCGCGAACTGGGTGTGATGGGCGGCGAGCGGTCCGGCGCGGCGCTCACGGCGATGTACGCGAAGGAAAAGGACCCGGTGGTGCGGAAAGAGATCCTCCATTCGCTCTTCATCCAGGAAAATGCAAAGGCGCTGATCACTCTGGCACGCGCGGAAACGGACCCGGAGTTGAAGGTTTACGCGGTGCGGCAGCTCTCGCTGATGCGCTCGCGCGAAGCCACGGATTTCATGCTTGAGATTCTGAGCAAATAGGAGCGGCGATGAACAAGCTTCGAGTGGTCTTCACAGCGGCGGCCCTATTTCTGGCGGGATCGCTTTCGGCGGCCGACCAGCCGCAAATCAAGAACGCGCAGCTGGAGACGCGCGCGGTTTCGGGCTCGCTCGACAACACCATGCGCGGAATCACGTCCCCCGCAGGTTCTCCTTTCTGGGTGGGCTACGGCGTTCCCATGGTGCCGGCGCGCGAAGGCAGCCACCGCATCATGTGTTGCGGAAATATCTGGCAGAACGACGGGGGGATGAGCATTTGCAGCCCCTGCACACTTGAGACATCACGCAGCTCCAGCACCAGCGAGGGCAGCGGTCCGGTCTCCGGCGGAGGAACGGTGAAGCTGGAGGGGCCGCAAACAATGTTTGTGTTGATGCGCGTGGCGGATCACCGGGTCATGCGGATTGTTACGGTGACCGAGGATTGCCAGTTGGATGCCGGCGGCCTGCGCGTGGTCTGGCTGACGGGAGTGAACCCGGCGGAAAGCGTCACGCTGCTGACGGGCGTGGTCGCGGCCACCGATTTTGACGCGCGGGACGGCCGGGAGCCCGCTGACGGCGCCATCCGCGCCATCGCCATGCAGGCCGATCTTGCGGCGGATCGCGCGCTGGACAGTTTTGTGAGCAAGGACCGCCCCGAGTCGCTGCGCGCCAAGGTGGCCTTCTGGCTCGGCAACGCGCGCGGAAAAGCCGGGCTGGACACGCTGAAGCGCATGGCCAAGGACGATCCCAGCCTGAAGGTCCGCGACCAGGTGACTTTCGCGCTTTCGCAGAGCCCCGAAAAAGAGGCACTCGACGAATTGATCCGCATGGCGAAGAACGACGAGAGCACGCGGGTGCGCGGGCAGGCGCTTTTCTGGCTGGGGCAGAGGGCCGGGCAGCGCGCCGCGGGCGCCATCACCGACGCGATTGACAACGATCCCGACACGGAAGTGAAGAAGAAGGCGGTGTTCGCGCTGAGCCAGCTTCCCAAAGATGAGGGCGTGCCAAAGCTGATCCAGGTGGCGCGCTCCAACAAGAACCCCGCGGTGCGGAAGCAGGCCATGTTCTGGCTCGGGCAATCGAACGACCCCCGCGCGCTGGCGTTTTTCGAGGAAATCCTGACTCGCTAATCGGCGCCGGACTTCAGGCAGTGGCTTTGTGCGCGGCGGGGACGGGGAAGACTTCCTTCGACAAATGGAACGGGCCCATGGGGATGCGTTGCGAGGCGATGTGGAGCTCGCCGCGGAACGCCGTCTCGGCCGGCCGGCGGCTGAGCGCTTCTTCGGCGCACAGCTTGGCCACGTCGGCGTTGTTGTTTGTTTCTGAAAGATGTGCGAGCACCAGGTAGCGCGCCTCGCCGTCGAAACCCTCCGGATCGGCGAGGAATTCACTGACAGCGTCGTTGGAAAGATGTCCCGTGCGGCTCATCACGCGCTGCTTGATGTGCCACGGATAAGGCCCCACCTTCAACATTTCCAAATCGTGGTTCGATTCCAGGATCAGGCAATCCGCGCCGCGCAGGTGATGCTTCACCAGCTCGGGCAGGTAGCCGAGGTCGGTCACAATGGCGATTTTCGTTGCGCCGCTCATCTCGCCATTCGCGCGGAAGGTGAAGCCGACGGGGTCAGCGGCGTCATGCGGAACGGAAAACGCCGCGACTTCGATATCGCCGATGTGGAAGCGGTCGCCGGGATGGAAATGCTCGATGTGCGTCATGCGCTTGTGCGAGGTCTCCGGCATCGCCGCCATGGTGGCGCGTTCGGTGGCGGGAGTGATAAAGACCGTGGTGCGCCATAGGCCCAGGATTTGCGGCAGCCCGCCGACATGGTCGGAATGTTCGTGGGAGATGACGATGCCGTCGAGCCGGTCGATGGAGTGGCTCAGGCACTCCAGGCGCTTGAGGGTCTCGCGCTTGCCGAGCCCTGCATCCACCAGCACGCGCGTGGTCGCCGTCTCCAGCAAAGTGAGGTTGCCCGAACTGCCCGACGCCAGAATGGAGACCCGGATGCCGATGGCGCGCTCCTAAATGGATGCGGCGATGATGGCAAAGCGCGGGGCAGGCGTCAATGCCGAATGATGGAGCATGCGTTGACTAGTCCAGCGCGAAAACCACGGTGACCGATGCTTCTTTCTCTACTTTCTCAGGGAATAGTTTCAGTGTGAATCTTGGCTGGGTTGTTTGAGCAGCCGGGTCGAGGATGCCGAACAACAATGCTGAACGAGAACGGAGCGGGAGATTCGTCAAACTTTCAAATGAGTTGCTAGCATAGAGTGCGTCTCCTAACTTGGCACCAAGCGTTTTGGCGATTTCAGCAGCGCTGGCACGCGCCTTCTCAAGCGCAGCTTCACGCGCCTTGGACTCAAGCGCCTCGGGATCCTTGACGTCCCACGACACAGATTCCAGGCCATTTGCTCCGGCTTGAACAGCGAGGTCAATGATCTTCTGTGCATCGGCAACTTCAACTCGAACCACCCAACTCTGGTGTGCTCTGAATCTGCGGTCCAAAATCGGTTTCGCATGAGATTCTGGATCGAACGATGGATTCTCCGAAAGATCCAGTCTGCTGCTCTTGATGCTTTCCATTGGAATACCAGCCTTGAGCAACGCCCTAAGAATGTTGTCAGCGACACGAAGATTCTCTTGATAGGCCTGATCATGCGTTGGGCCATATTCCTGGCAGCCGATAATCACACTTGCGACCTCCGCATCGACCGAGATTTTCTGTCTGACACTGACTTCAACTGTCCTGTTCTGCCGGCTTACTTGCACCGTTTGTGAAAACGCACTTGGTACAGCACAAAGCAAAGCCCCTGTGGCAAGCCCCAATAGCATTCGCATGTCTTCCTCCACTCGTTGTTGTAGTGCGGGCAGCGTTACTCATCCTGACCGTCACATCCTAATGAATTGCTTTGATGCGGGCAACTAGCAAGTGAGATGTTCGCGGCGGAGCTGGAAGCCATCGAGGTTGCCGACCACCGTGGCGGCAATCTGCTCGGGGCGGAAGAATTCCGCGGCCGCGGCTTGCACCTCTTCGCGGGTGACGGTTTCGATGGCCGCGAGCAGTTCGTCATGCGTGAAGAAGCGGCCAAAATACATTTCCTGGCGCGCGAGGTTGGAGATGCGCGCGCTGGAGGATTCCAGCGAAAGGATCAGCGAGCCCTTCAAATGGTCCTTCGCGCGGCGCAGCTCTTCCACGCTGACCGGGTCGCGCACAAGATTGCGGAACTCATCGGTGATCAGGCCCAGCACCTTGGCGGCATTTTCAAGGGCGCAGCCGGCATACACTGTGAATAATCCGGCATCGGAGTAGGGACTCACTTCGCTGAACACCGCGTAGGCCAGCCCCTGTTTTTCGCGGATGTTCTGGAACAACCGCGACGACATCCCCCCACCCAGAATGGTGTTGAGCACCGCGACGGCGTAGCGGCGCTCGTCCGCGATGCGCACCGAAGGCACGCCGACGCAGACGTGCACCTGCTCCAGCTCATGTTTGGATTGTGAAGCCAGCGTTGCGTGCGCCGCGGGCACAGTTTCAGCCGCACCCTCGGCACCCGGAGAAATAGTCGCAAAATCCCGCGCGGCAAGCTCGACCACACGCGCGTGCTCAATGTTTCCGGCGGCGGTGACGACAAGATTGCGCGGCGAATACCACTGCTGATGGCCTTCGAGGAGCGCGGCGCGCGAAAACTCGCGCACCGTTTCAGGAGTTCCAAGGATGGGGCGCCCCAGCGGATGCCCGCTCCAGAAATTCTGCACCATCATTTCATGCACCAGCGATTCGGGATTGTCCTGATCCATCTTGATCTCTTCCAGCACCACCTGCTTTTCCCGCGTGACCTCTTCCTCGTCGAAAAGCGGGCGCAGCACCAGGTCGCTCAGAACATCCCACGCGATATTCACGTGTTCGTCGAGCACTTTGGCGTTGAAGCTGACCATCTCCTTGGCCGTGAAGGCGTCCATCATCCCGCCGATGCTGTCCACGGTGCGCGCGATCTCCTCGGCGGTGCGCCGCTGGGTCCCTTTGAACACCATGTGCTCGGTGAAATGCGCCAGGCCGTTCCGCGCCGCGGCCTCGCCGCGCGATCCCGTGCGCAGCCAGAGGCCCACGGAAACCGAGCGCACGTGCGGCATCTGCTCGGTGATCACCACCAGGCCATTGGGCAACACATCCCGTTGGATGTTGCGAGCTTCGTTATTCGGCGTGGACATAGGCTTGGGAATCGAATACGGATCGAGGGCGCAATCATTCTGGCATAGCGGTCGCGGAATATCCACGCAACGCGCGGCGGCGATTCCCGACGCAACCGGGCGAGGCAAGCGCGCCATGCTAAAATGAACGCTTCCACTCCAAGGAATCTTCGTGTCGATTGAATTGCTCGGAAAATCCGCTGAGGAGTTGCGCGCGCTGGCCGAATCCTGGGGCGAGCCGGCGTATCGCGGCGGCCAGATCTATCACGCGCTCTATTCCGAGCGGGAATTTGATTTCGCGCGCATGACCAACCTCCCCGCCGCGCTGCGCGATCGACTGGCGCGCGAAGCGAGCATCCGCCTGCCGCGCATCGCTCGCCGCTACCATTCCACCGACGGCTCCGTGCGCTACCTGCTCTCTCTCGACGCGGATTCCGCTTCTCCCGTGCAGGTGGAAGCGGTGTTCATGCCGGATGTGGGCGAGGACGCGCGCCGGCAGACCATTTGCATTTCCACGCAGGCGGGCTGCGCCGTGGATTGCCACTTCTGCCTGACCGCGCAATTGGGATTGAAGCGGAATCTCACCGCCGGTGAAATTGTCGGCCAGGTGTTGGCGCCGCTGGAAGATCAGCGCGAGCACCTGTTGCCGCAAACCAATGTGGTGCTGATGGGGCAGGGGGAGCCGCTGCTGAATTATGACGCGGTGATGGCGGCGGTGCGCATCCTGCTCGATCCCGAGGGCGTGGGACTCTCCGCGCGGCACGTCACGCTATCGACATCCGGCATCGTCCCGGGCATCGAGCGCCTCGCGCTGGAGCCGGTGCGACCCAAGCTGGCGATTTCGCTCAACGCATCGAGCGACGCGCAGCGCGACCTCATCATGCCCATCAACACGAAATATCCGCTCAAGGCGCTGCTCGCAGCCTGCCGCAGCTATCCGCTGCGCTCGTGGGAGCACCTGACATTCGAATACGTGCTGCTCGGCGGGTTCAACGACGCGCCGGACGACGCGCGGCGCGTGGCGAAACTCCTGGCGCACATCAACGCGAAGGTGAACTTGATACCGTGGAATCCCGGCGAACTACCCTACAAGCCGCCCCCGCAAGAGAGTGTGGAGGCGTTCCGCCACGTGTTGGATGAAAAGGGCATTCCGGTTTTCGTGCGCTTCTCGCGCGGGCAGGACATCATGGCCGCGTGCGGGCAACTCGCGCTGATCGAAAGCAAAGTATAGGGGCGCGCAGGCTACGCGCGGATGCCGATAGCGGCCAGCAGGCGTCCCGTGCGGCCCTGCTCGCGGCGATGGCTGAAGAGCAGGTCGGTGCGGCAGGCGGTGCATAGCCCGCTCGCGGAGATATTTTTTTCAAGCACGCCCGCATCCGTCAACTGCCAGCGGTTCGCGGCGATCAAGTCGAGCTGCACCGTGGGTGGCGGCGGGTCGTGCCCCGGCGGCATCATCGAAAGCCACTTCAGCGGGTTGGGACTCTCTCCCGAAACAATTTCGCCCTCAGGCATCCCGCTTGCCAATTCGCGCGGCACGTCGAACCACTCACGCGCGTGGGCGAATTGCCCCGCGAAGGCCCGCGCGACTTCCGGGCCGACTTCGTAGCTGCACCGCGCGATGCTCGGCCCGAGCGCGGCAGCGACATCCGCCGGACGCGTGCCAAACTCCATTTGCATCCGTCCAATCGTTTTCGCCACGATCCGCGCGAGTGTGCCGCGCCAACCCGCGTGGACAGCCGCGATCGCGCGGGTGCGCGTGTCCGCCAGCAAAATGGGAACGCAATCCGCGGTCTGCACCGCGAGCAGCAGTCCCGGCGTGCGTGTGACCAGCGCGTCACCGGAAAGAGTCGCCGCCGGAGCGCTGGAGACAACATGAATCGCGTCGGAGTGCACTTGCTTCAAGGTGACAAGAGTCATTCCCGCCGCGCCAAGCGCCTTGAGAAAACTCCTGCGGTTCGTTTCCACCGCTTCGCGCGTGTCCCACTCCGTGAAGCCCAGGTTCAACACGCGCTCTTTGCTGCCCGTTTTCCCTCCGGGCCTGCTCGCGCCGCCCTTGCGCGTGGAGAATCCATGGACCGTCCACGATACGCGCGCGAGCGTCGGCGCGAGGAGCAAGGTGAGGCCGCCGCGTCGCCGTTCGCTCCATTTTTTCTCAACGCGCTTGTCGGTCGCTGCGCGCCGCAGGGTCCGCTTTGTTTTCTTTCTCCGCATCAGCGCGACATCATAGCAGTTCTCGTGAACCCATCGCTCGGGCGCGTATAATGGCCTGCGGCTATTTCTGTCGCCGGGAAATGGGGCGCGCGTGATTGTTGGCCTGTGCATCGACATCACTGAAGTAGGCCGCATTGAAAAGGCGATCGTGCGCTACGGCGCCGCCTTCAAGAACCGCGTCTACACCGCCGCCGAAATTGCCTATTGCGAAACCTACCGCACGCCCTACGAGCGGTTCGCGGCGCGCTTCGCCGCCAAGGAAGCGGCGATGAAGGCGTTGGGAACAGGATGGCGTCACGGCGTGCGCTGGGTGGATATCGAAGTGGTGCGCATGCCGAGCGGACGGCCGACACTCGCGCTGCACGGAAAATCAGGAGAGATTGCGGCGCGCCTGGGCGTCAAGAATATCGTGCTGACCATTACTCACACAGGAAGCACCGCGCTGGCACAGGTGATTTTCGAGGGGTAAGAAATTGCCTGAACTTCCTCGCGGGTCTCAATTCGAGGGGATTGCCGTCAGCCGCGCGCCGTCGAAGGATTCAATCCGCACGTCGAGCCATTGATTTGCAGGCCACCATCCCGCCACGCGCAGATCCAGATAATTTGTGGAAATGGCCCGCGTGTACCTCCGCTCCTGAACCTCTTTACTTGAACGCAGAGTGAGCACGCGGTTCCATTTGCCGGCCTGCGCCCGCGCGAACCCGGATTTCTTCCGCTCACCCAGGGCGCGCAATTCCCGCGCTCGCTCGCGAATCGTCTCCGCGGGAACTTCACCAGGCAAGTGTGCTGCCGCGGTTCCGGGACGCACTGAAAAAGAAAATACGTGCAGGTAAGTCAGCGGCAGACTCTCGATCAATTCCATTGTGCCGCGATGGTCCACAGAAGTTTCGCCCGGGAAACCCGCGATGACGTCCGCGCCGATGGCGGCGTCCGGCATCAACTCGCGGATCAATTCCACGCGCCTCGCGAAATGTTCCGCGCGGTACCTGCGGTGCATGGCCGCGAGGACGCGATCCGATCCGGATTGAAGAGGGATGTGAAAGTGGCGCGCGATGCGGTCGCTTGCGGCGAATAGCCCAATCAAGTCCTGGGTCACGTCCATGGGTTCAATGGAACTGATGCGCAACCTTGGCAAATCCGTCTCCGCCAAAATGCGCCGCAGGATCTCCGAAAAGCCGGTGCGCGGCGAGAGATCGCGTCCATAACTTCCGAGGTTGATGCCGCTGAGGACAATCTCCTCCGCGCCCAGGGAGACGAGGCGCGAAACCTCGCGGACAACCTGGTCGGATGGAAGGCTGCGGCTGCCCCCGCGCACATAGGGGATCACGCAATAGGCGCAACGATTGTCGCAGCCATCTTGAATCTTTAGTGTGGGGCGTGTGTGGCCGCCCTCGCCGCCTTTAATGGGAGAGGCTGCGAACTCCCGCATCTCAAAAATATCGCTGGTCAGGATCTTGCGCCGCAGACCTTCACCGAAAAGTGAATCCTGCAGTTCAACACCGCCGAGCGCGGCAAGCGGCACGATGCTCGAATTGTCGCGGCCCTTCGCGGAGCTGCGCTCCGCCAACTCCGATGCAAGCCGCGGAATTTCCGACTGGTGTGAATTGCCCACCACCCAGGCCACGCCGGGCAGCGCAGCCAGTTCCTCCGGCGCGCGCTGCGCGTAGCAGCCGGTGACCAAAATTTGCCCGCCCGGATTGCGCCGCGCGGTTTCGCGGATGGCGCCGCGCGCCTGCGCGTCCGCCGCGGCGGTCACTGTGCAGGTGTTCACCACCACCACGTCCGCGCGCGCGGCATCCGCGGCCACGGCAAAGCCGCGCGAAAGGAGCTGCCGCTCGATGCCCGCCGCATCGGCCTGCGTGGCGCGGCAGCCGAAGTTTTCAATATAAAATGTCGACATCGATTTGGAATTCAGTGATTAAGGAATCGCGCGCTCCATGGGAGATCTTGGCAACGAAAGCGCAGCCGCTTTGATCTCCACCGGAGACAGGCCCGCTTTCTTCAACTGCTCATTCAGCGCTGGCAGATCCTTCAACTTAACCTCGCCCCACAGCGCCATCAGCTTTGTGAATTTTGCGTTGATTTCCTGCAGCACGGCAGTTTGCGCCGCGGTCGGCCGTCCGTCAGCGCTATCAATCAAACCGTAGAGCGCACCATACTCGCCGCTCACCTGGCCAAGTGTTGGTGGCGCGGCATCCGCGGCTCCTCCGCGCCCGCCGCCTCCTCCACCGCCGCCCCTGCCGCCGCGGCCCGCACCCGCGGCTTCGCCCGCGATTGCGACCAGCTTCTTTTCCAGCAGCGCGATGGCTTCCGTCAGCGGACCTGTGGCCTGCGAGCTGCGCGTTTTCAAATCCGCCTGCAGCGTTCGCACGCTCGCAACCGTTTCCGTACTGCGTTTCATGGCATCGGCGATGCGCAGCTCCGCGGCAGTTTGCAGCGCCAGCTCCGGCGGAAGGGCTTTTACGCGCGGATCCATTTTCACGAGCAAACTTTGCGTGTAAGTGTGCCCATCCACGATCAGCTTCACCGTGTAAGTCCCAGGCAACGCGCGCGGGCCCGCCGGCTCGCGCGGCGTGTCATGCGGGATGGCGGAAATGGGATAGCCCCCGCGCCCGCCGGTGAGCATTTCGTAGTGCAGGTCCCACACCCAGCGGTGCATTCCCGCCTCGGCGGATAGCACGCGCGGAGGCCGCACCCAGTAGGTCGGCACGCCGAGTGTGCGCTCCAGCTCGCTCGCATCGAATTCCGGCTTGTCTGAGCTGGCGTAGCGGCGCACCAGTTTTCCGGCCGCGTCATGGATTTCGAGCGTAACCGCCCCGCTCGGCGCGCGCGCGAGATAGTAATCAATGATGGCGCCGTCCGGCGGATTCTGCCCCGCGGGAATTTCCGGCGGCAATGGCGTATCGGTGTTGGTGTTGCGCCGCACGCGGTATGCGAGCCCGGGCTTGAACAGCGCGGCGTCTGCCGCTGAGTTTGCCGCCGCCAATTGCCGGAGCGGAGTGATGTTGTCGAGGATCCAGAATCCGCGTCCGTGGGTGGCCACAATCAAGTCGCTCTCATGGATCCACAAATCGCGGTTCGCGGTGTGCGGCAGATTGAGTTGCAGCGATTGCCAGTGCGCGCCGTCGTCGAAGGATACCCAGACCGCGTTTTCCGTTCCGGCGAACAGCAGGCCCTTCTTCACCGGGTCTTCGCGCACCACATCCACGGCCGCGCCGTCCGGAATCCCATTGGTGATGCGCTGCCAGGATTTTCCGCCGTCGTGCGTCGCGTAGATATAAGGATGCAGGTCGTCCACGCGGAACCGGCTGACCGAGGCGTAGGCCGTCAATTCATCGTAGTGGGATGCCACGAGCTGTGTGACTTTGCTCCACGGCGCAAGCTCCGGCGGCGAAACATTTTTCCATGTTTTGCCGGCATCGCGCGTCAGATGGATGAGCCCGTCGTCGGTCCCCACCCAGATGGTATTGATGTCGTGGAATGATGGAGCGATGGAATAAATCACGCCGCGATGCGCGTCCGCGCCCGGCGTGTCCTTCGCCATGTCGCCGACGCTCAGCGGTAAGCCGGGGTGCTCGCGTGTGAGGTCCGGGCTGATGGTCGTCCAGGTCTGCCCGCCGTCCACCGTTTTGAAAAGGAAATTGGCGGCATAGTAGAGCGTGCGCTTGTCCACCGGAGAAAAAATCAGCGGCTGCGTTCGGTCGGTGCGGTACTTCGTTCCCGTCTGCACAATGGGGGTGATCTTGCGCACCTGCCCGGTCACCCAGTCGTAACGCGTCACGTCCGCGCGGCCCGCTCCATAAATAATGTTCGGATTCAGCGGGTCGGGCACGGAATAGCCGTACTCGATGGTGCCCACCGGATGCCAGTCGCGGAACGTGATTTCGCCGTCGTTGCCGCGGCTGGAGATGCACACCGAGCCGCTATCCTGCTGCCCGCCGCAGACGCGGTAGGGAAATCCGTTGTCGGCCACCACGTGATAAAGCTGCGCCGTCGGCTGGTTGTACCAGTTGCTCCACGTGCGCCCCCAATTCGCGCTCACCAGCGCGCCCTGGTCGCTGACCAGCAGAATAATTTCCGGGTGGTTGGGATTGATCCACATGTTCTGGTAATCATCGCCGCCCGGCGCACCGCGGATGCCCAGCCAGGTTTTGCCGCCATCAGTGGAACGCCACGTCACCGTGCTCGTGGTGTACAACACGTCCGGGTCTTTCGGATCCACCTTCGGCACCGGCAAATCGCCGCCGCCGATGCGCCCGGAGGGCCGCGCGTCCGTCGTCGCCAGTGTCCAGCTTTCGCCGGCATCATCGGAGCGGTAAATTCCCACCCCACGCGACGCAACGGTTGCATAAATGCGATTCGGGTTGCTCATCGCGATGGCGATATCCACCTGCACCACGCCGTCCGGCAGCCCCTTCGTCAATTGCCGCCAGGTGGTGCCGCCGTCCGTGGATTTGAAAAGCCCGCCGGGCCGAGCGTAGGAATTGCCGTCTTCCCACGGCCCCTGCCGCTGCGCCCACAGCGACGCGTAAATCACATTCGGATTCGCGGGATCAATCTGCACGTCATTGCCACCGGTGTTGTCATCGCGGCCCAGAACTTTTTCCCACGTGGCGCCGCCATCGGTGGAGCGGTAGATCCCGCGCTCGGGATTGGGTCCGTAGGGATGGCCGAGCACGGCCGCGAAAACGCGATTCGGGTCGCGCGGATCAATCGCCACCTGCGGGATTTGTTGCGCATCCCGCAGGCCCAGGTGCATCCAGGTTTTCCCCGCGTCGGCGGATTTGTACATGCCGTCGCCAATCGAGAGATCGGGGCGCGGCAGGCCTTCACCGGAGCCGACATAAATAATATTTGGATCCGAGGGAGCCACGGCGATGGCGCCGATGGAGCCGGTGGTCTGCCCGTCAAAGATCGGCTCCCACGTGTGGCCGAAGTCGTCGGTCTTCCACACACCGCTATCCACGCCGCCGATGTAGAACACGTTGGGCTGGCTTGGGACTCCCGCCGCGGCGCGCGTGCGTCCGGCGCGGAATGGGCCAACGTTGCGCCAGCGCATCTCCTGAAACATTTTTTGCGGATATTGCTGCGCCAGCGCGGGGAGCAGCCCCGTGAGCGCGCCCGCCGCCAGCAAAGCCGCGATGCCCATCGAGCGCAAACGTGCAGACCGAAGAATGTTCTTCATGATTCGCCTCCGAGGAAGGGTGAATATACAACTCCCGCGCGGGGGGCACAACATCGCGGAGCGCCTTAAGCGGTGGGAAGCAAGTGAAGGTTAGGTGGAGGGCGAATCAGCTTCTATTCATACCGCAGCGCGGTCATGGGATCCACCCGCATGGCCCGGCGCGCCGGGATCAGACACGCCGCGAGCGCGACCACCGTCAGCACAACGGCAACGCCCGCGAACGTCAACGGATCCCTCGCACTCACGCCGAAGAGCAATGACAGGTTCGTGAGCAGCCGCGTCAATCCCGCCGCTGCCACAAGGCCAATCACCACACCTGCAAGCGCCAGCCGCACGCCCTGGGCGAGCACCCAGCGCAGCACGTCTCCGCGCTGCGCACCCAGCGCCATGCGCACTCCGATCTCGTGCGTCCGTTGTCCCACCAGATGCGCGATCACACCGTAGAGCCCGATGCTCGCCAGAACGAGCGCGAGGCCCGCGAATGCGCCCAGCAACATCATCGCGAAGCGTTTGGAGGCCAGCGACTGCGCGATAATCTGATTCATCGTCGCCGTGCCGGAGATCACCTGGTCTCTGTTCATCTGTTCACTCGTGTGGCGGATGGATTCCATCAGCCCGGGCACAAGTCCCCTGGACCGTACCACGACCGCCGAATTCGATGGCGTCAGGGCTATCCTGCCGTCGTCCATTTGCTGGAAGGGGAGATACGTTTGCGCCCGCAATGAGCTACTGTCATCGGTGTCGAGCCCCCACTGTTTCACATGGCCGACAATCCCGACGATTTCGGAGCGGTCGTCTCCCCCGACATGGATTCCTTTTCCCAGCGCGTCGCCATTCGGAAAATATTTTCGCGCCAGGACCTCGTCCACAACAACCACTTGTTGCGAATGTTCGTCATCTTGCTCCGAAAAAAAACGCCCGGCCAGAAGCGGTATCTTCATCGCTTTCCAATAGCCCGGCCCCACGATGTAGACGAGCGTCCCGTTCGTCTCCGTGCTCCCGGGTTTCCTTTGTCCGTCCACCCAGAATCCGTCGTCATCCAGGGAGGCCATGGGCAGCGAGCCCCAGGAGAGCGCTTCCGCCTCCACTCCCGGCGTTGCCGCGATTTGTGCGTCGAAATTCCTGAGTGCGGCGCGGATGGCCGCGGGGCTCGCCTTGGACATGAAGGGTGGCAAGGCGAGATTGAAGGTCACCACATTTTCGGGATTGAATCCCGGGTCAACATTCCACAGCGCCGCGAGACTGCGGATCAAGAGCCCCGCGCCGGTGAGCAGCACAATCGCCATCGCCATCTCCACGATCACCAGCGCCCCCTGCGCGCGGTGCCGCTTGCCGCTCCCGCCACGCCCGCCTTCCTTCAATGTCTCGCTGACGTTTCCGCGCGCCATGCGCAAGGCCGGAATCAGGCCAAAAAGAATCCCCGCAAACACAGAGAGCAGGATACTGAACAGGAGCACCCGCGCATCCATGGTGACTTCCATTGCTCTCGGCAATGTCGCGGGCAGCGCATCCAACGCCGCGCGCGTCCCCGCTGCCGCGATGGCCAGGCCCAGCGCTCCTCCGGTGAGGGCGAGTAAAACGCTTTCCGTCAGCATCTGGCGGATCAACCGCCCCATCCCCGCGCCCAGCGCGGAGCGCACCGCCATCTCGCGTGTCCGGCCCGTCGCGCGCGCCAGCATCAGGTTGGCCACGTTGACGCAGGCGATGAGCAGCACAATTCCCACCGCCCCCAGAAGTAGCAGGAGAAATGGTCTCACTCTTCCAACCAGTTCTTCCTTCAACGGAGTTAGCGTCGCGCGGGTCCCCTTCGCCGCGTTCGGATAAACCTCCGCAACATGGCGCGTAACAATCTCCATATCCGCTCGCGCCTGCTCCAGAGAGACTCCCGGCTTCAACCGGCCAAATCCGTGAATGCCCAGGCCGGCGGTGCGGCTGCGGAGCGCCGGCGTGGGCCATCCCCCCATCGGTCCGTAAATGTCGACGCCTTGAAAGCCGCGGAGGGATACGGCGAAATCCGTGGGGATCACTCCCACGATGGTGTACTCCCTGCCGTCGAGGGCAATCCCTTTTCCGATCACCTCCGGCGACGAGCCGTATTTTCGCGACCACAGGCTCGCGCTGATCGCGACGGCATTCGACACGCCGAGCACATCCTCGGAGGGCAGGAACGTGCGCCCCAGAATGGGCTTCACCCCGAGCAGGGGGAAGAAGTCCGAAGTGACCACCACCGCGTTCAATTCCTCGGCGGGGCCCACGCCCGTCATGTTGTAACCGGTGTACCGGTAAACGGCGAAGTGAGAAAAGCAATGGTTCTGCGCGTGCCAATCCATGAAGTTGGGATACGAAATTGACCCGCGCGGGAAATTGGTTTTCTTCGCGTGCACGCTCACCAGCTGGTTTGGTTCCGGGTAGGGCAGCGGGTTCAGCAGCACCCCGTTCACCACCGAAAAGATCGCCGTGTTTGCGCCGATACCCAACGCGAGCGTCAGGATGGCAATCGCAGTGAATCCGGGATTCTTCCTCAGCATGCGCAGGCCGAAGCGGATGTCCAGCCAAAGGTCTTCCAGCCAGCGCGTGCCGCGCTCATCGCGGCATTCCTCTTTGGCAAGGTCCACGCTGCCGAATTCACGTTTCGCCGCCATCTCCGCCTCCTTGCCCGTCATCCCCGCGGCGAGCTTCGCCGCTATCCGCTGCTCCAGGTCAAAGCGCAGCTCATCATCCAATTCGCGGTCGGATTGTTTCACGTTGAACAATGCTTTTAGCCAGTGCATGCGCGACATGCCTCGTCTCTCCCGCTAAACAGTTTTCAAAACCTGCCCGATGGCGATCGCCAGCTTCTCCCAGGTTGTCTCTTCCACCTCGAGCTGACGACGCCCGGCGCGCGTGAGCCGGTAAAACTTCGCCCGGCGGTTGTTTTCCGAACCGCCCCACTCCGCCGCAATCCATCCGCGCCGCTCCAGCCGGTGCAGCGCCGGATAGAGCGAGCCCTGCCGCACTTGCAGGGCGTCCCGCGAGATCTGCGCAATGCGCAACGAGACACCGTAACCGTGCAGCGGCCCCGCGGACAGTGTTTTCAGGATCAACAGGTCCAGCGTGCCCTGCAGCAGGTCCATCTTCAGTGGTGACATGGCCATCCCCTCTTCTCCTAGACGCTCGACAAGAGTAAAACGTCACACCTGTCGAATGTCTGGGAGAAGCATCATGAAGTCTTTGACGCGCCCAGAGCGGAACGGTTAGGCCGGATTCCCGGTTGCCCAACCGCTAAAACTCAAGCAAGATGGCGCGCGGAGGAAGCGCCCGAATGTGGGTCGCGGAAGTCATCTTGATGGGCCTGGGCGTCGGCGTGCTCGTCGGGTTGATGGGCATCGGCGGCGGCGTCGTGCTTGTTCCCGCCATGGTCTATCTCCTCGGAATGGACCAGCACATGGCGCAGGGCACATCTCTCTTCCTTCAGCTTCCCCCCCTGGGCCTGGGAGCGCTGTTGCTGTACTGGCGCAAGAAACAGGTGGACCTGTGGGCGGGGATCATGTGCGCCGCGGGGTTTTTTCTCGGCGGTTATTTCGGCAGCAAGCTGGCCATCGGCATGGCCTCCCGGGACTTGCACGGGGCCTTTGGAGTTCTCACCCTCGTTGCCGCGGGATTGCTCTGGATGAAGTCCCGTCCGGGAGTTGCCGGAAACAAATCAAATGCATAACGTCAGACTCAGGCTTTTCTTGATTCTCATTCTTGGGACTGTCGTCGGAGTCGCTTCGGGGCTCTTCGGAGTCGGTGGTGGGATCATTCTGGTTCCGCTCCTCGTGCTCCTATTTGGTTTCGAGCAGCACATCGCGCAGGGGACCAGCCTGATCGCTCTTGTCCCTCCGGTGGGACTCCTGGCCTTCCTGAACTACGCGCACGCCAACGAAGTGAATTGGAAGGTGGGTTTGCTGATTATGCCGGGGGTTTTTCTTGGCGGGTTGTTGGGCAGCCGCTTCGCGCAGAAACTTTCGCCGCGCCGCATGCGGCGCGTTTTCGCCACTTTCCTGTTCGTGCTCGGCGTCTGGCAAATCACTTCCGCCTGGCTCCTGCACTGAACTGGAACGGCACCACTTTGATGAGTCTGTCGCTGAAATAAGTAATCCTCAGTTTATTACCCCGGATATAATCACCGCGCACGTGGGAGGCAAGATTTGCGGCGTCTGCTACTATTCGCACGCTCCATCATTCCGGAGGATCCGACACAACTACTTTTTCTTGTTGGCTCTTTCCTCCTGCTGATATGCATGGAATTGCGCTGCTTTCCGTTGACTACTGAGTCTGTATCGGGTCAGTTTTCCATAGAGTCTTTTGATGGCGCGTACCAATTAGCGTTTCATTCTTGGAATGTATTTTCTTTCTACACTCGCCTGATTATTTTCTTTGCTGGGGCGGCTGGCTTGCTTATTGGTATTTTGCCGGGGCCTCGTCCGCTGCTCCGAAGCCTCATATTTGTCTGTTTGCCTGCCCTCGCTGGACTCACACTCCTCTGTGTACACTTCTTGCCCTTTGCAGCACGTTGGAACCCTTCACATTTCAGCGTTCTCCATTACCGCCCGTACAGCGAAGCTTGGATACTCAAAAACGTGTGGAGCCTGGGTCCCGGACTGCGTATGGCCGCGTTAGGAATTGTGTTGGTGTTGGTATTTCTTTCGCGGCAAGCAATGGGCATTTCATCGTTGCCGCTCCGGCTGCCACAGTCACAGAAGTCGGCACAGTTTCCAGATGGCGAGTGGGCAAAAACAGAAACTGCTGTCTGGGCATTGATTCCAGGCATTTTTCTGGCATGGGTTGTCGCCAGCATCCTTTACAGCGTAACTCTTGCCTTATGGCCACGGGGGCCGAACTTTTATTTTTTGGTGCCAATGTTCAATGCATTCGCCATTGGCCTGTTAGCCGGTAGTGTCGTTTGGGCTATCGGAGAAAGCTGGTGGAAGGAATTCAGGTCGTTTATTCGCCTGCCTGATGCCAAGCTTGCTTTGCTGGGAGTGGCCATCCCAGTTGCCATTAATTTGGTTCCGAATTTCCTCACCTACTTCTGGGACCGCATTCAATGGGGTATGCATGGTCTGGGCAAGTATTCACCTCCGCGGTTCGCTTCGTACTTTCAAGTTCCGGATCCAATTTACCTTTGGTTTATCCTGGCGGCTGGAATGGAGGAGGTCATTTGGAGGGGCTACCTTCAACCGCGTTTTATAAGACGGTATGGGCTCATACGCGGAATCCTTCTTATTGGACTATCGTGGGGCGCAATTCATTTTCTTCGCGATTTTCAAGGAACGGCTAGAGACTATGATATTTCCATTCGATTGGGTTTGCGCCTCGGACTTTGCATCACCATGAGTTTTGTCCTGGGCTGGCTTACCCTGCGTTCCAACTCAATTTGGCCCGCCGTTCTTGCCCACGGATTGCACAATGTGTGGGTCCTCTCTCGCCCCCGTTTTTATCTCGAGATTGCGGGAGGAGCATCTTCGGCAATAGTCTTGGTTTGCTTTGGGTTTCTCGGATATTTGCTTTTCAAGTATTGGCCGCCGCCCGCAATGGCGGAGGAGGGAACCGACATCGCAGAAAGCTCAACGGAAGTACCTGCTTGAGGAGCAGGCCAGTCACGAGACTAGATGAATTGACTCAGCCTACTGCTGCGGATTACCGCCTGCGCCGGGCCGCGTGGAAGCAGAGGAGGCACCTACCGGCATGTGCACACCGTAGAGACCTTCCGTTGACGATGCCGCGAGCACCAGGCGCTGCGCGGACTGCGTGCTGAGCGTCGGGAAATGGCCCTCGCTCAATTGTCCCGCAAGCTGTCTCCAGCTTCTTCCCTGATCCGTGGAAACATAGAGACCGTGTTTCTGCGTGGCCAGCACCCATTCGTCGTTTTCCACCACCAGGTCCGTCACCTGCGCGTCCGGCAGGTTCAGCGAGCGCCAGGTCAACCCCGCGTCGTGTGAAATCACGGCGCCGCTGTTGTAGAGCGCGAACACCAGCGAATCGCCGGCCACAACCAGCCGCGCGGTTTCGCGGGGGCGGAATGTTGCGTCGGCGGTGGCCCAGCTCGCTCCCGCATCGCGGGAGATGGCCAGGTTCGTGTCGCTTAGCACCCAGAGCGAGCGGCCGTCCAAAGAGATGCGTACTTCGCGCGCCACGGCGTGCGGCGCGGAGGAGGCGGAAGAGTAGGACGGAAGCTCCGACCACGTTGCGCCGTTGTCGCGCGAGACGAGCAATCCTTCCGAAGTCGCCGCGAGCCACACGTCGCGGCTAAACGCGAGATCATAAACCTGGGCGCGAAATGGCCGCGAAGTCGTTGCGGTTTTCACAGGCGCGGCTGGTTTCACGGGAGCGGCCGGCGCTTTCGAGTTTGCCGCGGCCTTGGTGCCGGGTTTCGCCGGTCGGACGGCGGGCGCTGCCGGTCGCGAAACGATGATGCCGGTCTGCACCCAGGTCCCCTTCGTGGAATCGTGGCGCAATAGTCCGCCGGACTGCGGCGCGGCCCACCAGCCATTCGGCGCGGCATAGACGTGCCTCCAGGTTTGCGCCGCAGCTCCCTTGGCGATGGGCGTCCAGGTGCGCCCGCTGTCAAAAGTTGAATAGATGGGTTCCATGGAGTTGGTGAGCAACAAAAGCATTCGCGTAGGCTGCGTGGGATCTGTGACCAGTTCCCGGATTTGCCTGTGGGAGAAGCCGTCATTGGACGCGGAAAATGTCGCGCCCGCGTCGCGGCTCACGTAAATCCCCACGCCTTCGACGCCCAGGATGATGCGTCCGGGCCGCCGCGGATCGAGCAGCACCGCGCTGATGGTCCAGTTGGGCTGCGTCACGCGCGACCACGTCGCGCCCGCATTCGTCGTCTTCCAAAGCCCATCCGTGGTTCCCGCGTACACGATGGACGCGTTTGCCGGGTCCTGCCGGATAATTTGTGTGCGGCGCGAGAGAAATGGAATTCCGCCGTACTTCGACCACTTCGCTCCCGCGTTGTCGCTGTGATAGATGCCCGAGCACGCGCTGGCATAAATGCGATCCGGGTTCGCGGGATCGTGCGTGATGCTCATGACGTCCGAGTCATCAATCATTCCCGCTGACGCCGGCTGCCAGCTCTTCCCGCCATCGGAGGTTTTCCACGGCAAGTGATAGGTGCCCGCGTAAATCACTTCAGGATTGCGGGGGTCCACCAGCAACGAATCAAAATTGCGCAGATCGGCGTGGTTCGCCGGAGATATGCGTTCCCATCGCCCGCCATCATCTCGCGAGCGGTAGACGCCATCGAGGGTGCCGGCCAGGAAAAGCGTTGAATCGGCCTCCGCCTGCACAATGGCGCGCACGGATTGGCCCGCGAGACCAGAGGCGCGCCACGTGGCGCCGCCATCATCGCTGCGGAAGACTCCGCCGCCGTCGCTGCCGAGCGAGCGCGTCGCCGCGAAAATCCTGCGCGCATCGCGACGGTCCACCAGCAGCGCCATCACAACGATGTCCGGCCGGTTGCCCACGCGCCCGGTCAGTTGCCAGTGCCCGCCGGCGTCTTGCGAGGAGAAGATATGCCCGTCCACTGTGCCCAGGTAAAGAGAATCGGGATTGTGCGGGTCGGCGGTCATGGCCCGGACGTCGCCGCCCGCGGGCCCCATGGGCCGCCAGTCTTGTGCTCCTGCCTGAGCGGCTAAACCGTTCAGGACCAATAGGATAACCAGTAGCAAGGGAGTTCTGCTCCAGCCTCGCATGTTCTTCCTCCGCGCGCAAGTCAATGACGGCGCTGCTTAGCGACTCAAGCAATAAGGATAGGGTTTGCCACGGTAAATAGAAGCTGGCCTGGAGTGCAATTCGGGGACAGTTCTGTTGCCTGCCCCAAGGTTTGGCCCGGCCCCGAATTACGCCCGGATGACTTCGGGCGTTGCCCGCAGGCTGCGGTTCCTATATCTTTGCCACTCAATGGTCGATATTCACTGCCACATTCTGTACGGAATGGACGACGGGGCGAAGAACCTGGAGGAATCCGTCGCGATGGCGGAGATGGCCATCGCCGATGGAGTCACGCATGTCATCGGGACGCCGCACTCGAACGCGGAATACAGTTTCCACCCGGAGCTGATCCGCGAGCGGAGGAACGAATTACAGGCGCGAGTGTCCGGAAGGCTGGAAGTGGCGACCGGCTGCGATTTTCATCTGAGTTTTGAAAACCTGCGCGACGTTCAGAAAAACTCCACCAAATACTCGCTCAACCAGAAAGATTATTTACTGGTGGAGTTCGCGGACTTCGCCATCCCCCCGAACATAGACGACACGCTGCACATGCTGCAGCTTCTGGGCCTGAAGCCCATCATCACCCATCCGGAGCGCAACGGCCTGATCCGCCACCAGCCGGAAAAACTCTGGCGCTGGCTGCGCCAGGGCTGCTACGTGCAGGTCACTGCGCAATCCTTGCTGGGCCGCTTCGGCAAGAGCACCGAAAAAGTTCTGCTGGACTGGCTCGACAACGAGCGCATCCATTTTGTCGCGAGTGACGCGCACAGCCTGGTGGGCCGCCCGCTAAAGCTGCGCGAGGCCTACCAAGTGGTGGCCAAGCGCTGCGGCGAGGCGCGGGCAAACGCCTTGTTCCGCGACAACCCCATGGCCGCGCTGGAAGGCAAGCCGCTGCCATATCTGCCCGATCCGCCTCCGGAGAAAAGCACTACGCCGGGCTTCAAGAAGCGGAAGCGGTTCATCTTTTTTTAGTACAGCGTTTCAATCCGCCAAGAGCCCCGCCTCTGAAGAGGCGGGCTACACACTCATTCCGCGAAACCAATTCATTCCGCGAAACCAAAGACTATTTCTTCTTGTGGCGCTCGAACCACGCGGCGACGTACATCACTTTCGTCATCTGGTGGCTGGGGCGGCGGCTCAATCCATGCGGCTCACCGGGGAAGCGCACCAGCAGCGTATCCACATGCATCAGCTTCAGGGCTTCGTAAAACTGTTCTGATTCGGAAGCCGGGGTGCGGAAGTCCTCCTCACCCACCATAATCATGGTCGGCGTGGTGACGTCCTTGATGTGCATCAACACAGAGCGTGAATCGTACTGGTCGGGAATCAGCCACGGCGTCTTGGGGAACCAATACTTTGATCCGGTGATGGGAATGTCCGCCGTGAGCGTCCAGCTGGCCCAGTTAATCACCGGATAGTTGCTGGCCGCGGCGCGGAAGCGCTGCGTGTTATCAATCATCCAGCAGGTGAGCACGCCGCCGCCGGAACCGCCGGAAACGAACAGGTTGTCCGTGTCGATGTAGCCCTTGGCGATCACCGCATCCACCCCGGAATTCAGATCGTAAAAATCGTCGCCGGGATAGGAGTGGTGAATGAGGTTGGAGAACTCCTCGCCATAACTGGTGCTGCCGCGCGGGTTGGAATAGAGCACCACATACCCCATGGAAGCGTAGAGCTGCTTTTCGACGTCAAAGCGGTCGCCATAGTTGGCGAACGGACCGCCGTGAATTTCGAGGAGCAGCGGATATTTCTTCGCGGGATCGAAGTCCGGCGGCTTGATGATCCAGCCTTCGATTTTGCGTTTGTCCTTGGAGGATTCCCACCAGATCTCCTCCACTTTTCCGAGGGGCTTTTGCGCGATCAGTTCGTGGTTGGGCTCGACAATCAGTTTCGTTTCCTTGACCGCATAGACATTCCCGACTTTGACGCGCGCGCCGACGGCGATGCCGCCGGGGTTCTGCGGCAGGGTCATCGGCATGGCATAGGCGCCCTGCGGGCCGAGAGAGAATGTCGCGCCACCTCCGCCTCCCCCGCCGCCGAGGTGCTGCGCCACAACTTCCGTGTTCCCATCGAGCGTGGAGTAGCCGAGTTTGGAATCGCCCTGATCGTCGTAATGGAAATAGATGCCGCTGCCGTCCGGAGCCCAGCGCGGGGCGGTGACGTCGCGGTCAAGTTTAGTGGTGACGGCGTGCGCGTTGCTGCCATCGCGGTTCATGACGTAGAGCACGGTGGTCTGGTGGCCTTGATAGCGGTCATCGAACCCGGTGTAGGCGATGAGCTTGCCGTCGGGAGAAACGTCGGGGGCGTTATCCGGGCCTTTGCGGTGTGTGAGCTGTTTCACCGCGCCATCGGCGAGAGAGATTTCGTAAACCTCGGTGTCATTGGGCTCCAGGTCGTTATCCGCATGCAGGTTCGCGGAAAAAACCAGGGACTTGCCGTCGGGCGCCCAATCGAGGCCGGGCGCGCCACCGGTGGCGCTGCCGTAGGAGACATCGCCCCTGCTGACCTGCCGCGGCGCGCCGCCATTGGCGGCGACTACAAATATCTGCGTGGTGCCTGGGCGCAGATATCCGAGGCCGTTGAAGCGGTAAACGAGTGCGTCAAACATTCTGGGCGGGTCGGCCCAACGCGCGCCGGCTGGCGGCACGAGCGGCGGCATGAGCCGCGGCCCGGGAACGGATACTCGGGAGGTGAAGGCGATCTGCTTGCCGTCGGGCGACCAGGAAATTCCTCCGGGCGCGGCTTCCATGTCGGTGATGCGCGCGGTTTGGCCGGAGTCCATCCAGCGGACGAAGATTTGCACGTGCCCTTCATCGCCGGAGAGGTAGGCGATGCGCGTGCCGTCGGGCGACCAGCGCGGCGAAGTGTCATTGTCATGGCCGGAGGTGAGGGCGCGGTCATCGGTGCCGTCGAAATTGACGACCCAGAGATTCGTTTCGCGCGCGTCGGTCATCACGTTCGCGGACTGGCGGACATAGACGATGCGCTTGCCGTCCGGCGAGATTTGCGGGTCGTTCGCGTATTGCAGGCGGAAGATGTCGGAAGGACTCAGGCGGTCGGGACGGCCCTGCGCCCGCGCCGCGCCGGCAAACAGAAACACAATGGACACTGCAAAAGAGAGAGTTCGCACAAAACGGCTCATGCCACACCTCCGGGGGCGAGGATGGAGAAAGGAAACCACTCGCGTGGGCATGAATACGCCCTGTGGGGTGTGAAAATCAAGCTTGGGGATATCAATGAGGGGGACACCCCCATGTTTCTGTAAGAGTATGAGCCGTAAGGATTTGCGGGCGCGAAAATGCGCAAGAGTATGAGCCACAAGGATTTACGAGTTTTGCGAAGGTGGTATGAGGATCCG
>JBGOTC010000008.1:0-26810 GCA_041476305.1 Terriglobia bacterium | reverse complement strand
ATCCAGCAACCGAGCAGTCCGGCGATGGTAAGAACCACCGCGACAGCCGTAAAGGTGACCGGGTCGGTGGGTGAAATGCCGACGAGGAGCGCGCTCAGAATGCGCGTGACGCCAAATGCGGCGGCCAAACCGACGATCAAGCCAATGGCCAGCTGACGCATGCCCTGGCTGAAAATCAGGCGGAGGATATTCCAACGCGACGCGCCCATGGCGACACGAACGCCGATTTCCTGGGTGCGCTGGTTAACGGAGTGAGCGATCACCGCATAGAGCCCGACAGAAGCAAGGAGCAGTGCGATGGCCGCAAAAATCCCAAACATGGTGCCGAAGACGCGCCAGGGCCAACTGCGGCGCTGTAGGACAACTTCGAGCGGGGTCAAATTGATCACCGGCAGGTCTTCGTCAATGGCTTGCACCTCCCGGCGGAATTGATCTCCAAGCGTAGCCGGAGGGACGAGTGTCCTCGCAACGACATTGATGCCGCGCGCGGGCCGCTGCCGGTAGGGCAAATAAATCATGGGGTCGCGCTGATCCAAGCCAATATTGTTCTGAATAATGTTGGGCAAGAGGCCCACGACGGTGAGCCATTCCTGCGGCGAGGGGGGAGTCCCCGGCTTGGCGCCGACCGGCTGGGTGACCAAGCGAAGACGCTTTCCAAGTGCATTCTCATTGGGCCAATACGTGGCGGCAAAATCGTCGTTGACGATGACCACGGGAAAGCCGGAGACGCCATCCGCATCGGTAAAGGCGCGGCCGGAGCGGGGCTGAACTCCCATGACCCGGAAGTATTCCGGACTGATGGTCAGCGCGCGAGTGTTCGGGCGCTTGCGTTCGTCCACCGGCGGCTTGCCTTCCAGTTCATAGTCGTAACGGCTGGAGCCGCCGCCGGGAAGATTGGACGCGAGCGCCACAGCTTCGACGCCCGGGACCGCCAAGAGGCGGGCATTCAACTGTTGATGAAATGAGACTTGGTCGCCGGGGTTTGGATACTTCGTATCACGCAGGAGCAGGCGCATGGTGAGGACATGATCCGTCCTTACACCGATGGGGGCCTGGTACATCTTGAGGAAGCTGCGGATCAAGAGGCCCGCGCCGGCCAGCAAGACGACAGCAAGGGACATTTCCGCAACCACGAGGAGGGCGGAGAGAAATTTTCCACGCATGGCCCCGCTGGTGCCGTGGCCGCCGTCCTTCAAAGCCACGTTGATGTCCATGCGGGAAAGGCGCAGCGCCGGAGCGAGTCCAAAGAGGATTCCCGTCCCCAGAGTAATCGCGGCCACATAGGCGAGAACGGTGTAGTCGGCGGTGAAAATAATAAAGGAGGGCTTCCCGTTGGGAATGACAGCGGCGTCAAAAACGCGGACACCCCACAAGGCAACCAGCCACCCAAGAATGCCGCCCGCCGTGGAGAGAATGACGCTTTCGACGAGGAGCTGGCGAACGATACGCCAACGGCTGGCGCCAAGCGCGGAGCGAATGGAAATTTCCCGCGAGCGTCCGACAGCGCGGCCCAGCATGAGGTTGGCGACATTGGCGCAGGCGATCATGAGAACGAAACCCACGGCGCCCAACATGGCAAGAAACACCGTCCTGATCCTGCCGCCGTTGGCATATTCGTTAAAAGTCATGACCCTCGCGCCGATGTCCTTGTTGGAGTCGGGATATTCGCGAGAGAGGCGGCTGGCAAGGGTATCCATTTCAGAGCCGGCGGAGCCCAAAGTTGCGTTGGCCGCCAGACGGCCAAACATATCCAGGGAACGGCGCTCACGCTTTTCCATCTCGGCGGTGGGGATCAAGGGCATCCAGAGATCGGCTTGCTCGGGGAATTGGAGGCCGCGAGGCATGACGCCGATGACGACGGTGGGTTTCTCATTGATACGGATGGATCTGCCGATGACACCGGGATCTTTGGCATACCTGGTCTCCCAGAGACCGTAGGACAAGATGGCGACCGGTGTGGCGCCCGGACGTTCATCTTCGGGAAGAAAATCGCGGCCGAGAACGGGTTTCTGGCCGATAACGGAAAATGCGTTGGCGGAAAAAACGAACGCCTGGTAGCGCTGGGGGACGCTGGTCTTGTCACTGATGTCCGCATTGCTGTCGGTCATCGCGGCTAGGCCGTCGAAGGATTTCACCTGCGCACGAAAATCCCGAAAATCCGGATAGGAAATGCCGGGGTCATCCCCGTTCACGCGGTTGTGCGACTGTATATAAAGGATGCGCTCGCTGTTGGCGAAGGGGAGATTCTTGTAAAGCACGGCGTTCGCCAGAGTGAAGACGGTGGCGTTGATCCCGATGCCAAGAGTGATCACGATGATGGCGACAGCGGTGAAGCCGGGGGACTTCCGCAATGTACGCAGACCGAATCGGATGTCCTGCCAGAATGTGTGCATGTGTCGCGCCCCCGCTTCCGTGGGTCAGGAAGCCTGTTCTTCAAGAATAGCGAAAGACAAAATCACCCTCGCGAATAGATACGCAATGTAGAGGGTTTTGTTCCCCGGAATGTTAACAAGACCCGCGTTGGGCAAACCCCACGACATGCAGGATGGCCCGACCGAGCCCCGGCGGCGTGGACAGCGGTGGGGGCTTCTGATAGATTTCGCGCCGGAATGAAAAACAAACCTGGTGTGAAGGAAAACTCCGTCATGAAAAACAAGACCGCATTGGTTCTGCGCATGGGCCTCGCGATTCTTATTGTTGCGATTGCCGTGGCTCCACTGGCGATGGGGCAAAGCAAGCGCCCCCTGACGCTCCAGGATTTCGACGGATGGCGCAACATCCAGAATCAGACACTATCGCGCGACGGAAAGTTCCTGGCTTATGGATTGTTTCCCCAGGAAGGCGATGGCGTGGTGGTGGTGCGGAACCTGCAATCGGGCACGGAATGGCGACAGGCGGCAGGGGCGCGCCCGGAACCGATGCCAGCAGATCCGGAGAGTGATGCGCCGCCGGTGATCCCCAGCGTGACCATACTGTTCACGGCAGACAGCAAGTTCTTGGTGTTCTCGGTTTTTCCTTCCAAGGCGGAGAGGGACAAGTTCAAGAAGGCGCGCGCGCCGAGGCCAGAGGACGCTCCTCGAAGCGGCATGGTGATTGTGGACCTGAGCACTGGAACAGCGGTGCGCGTGGAGCGAGTGAAGAGTTTTGAAGTGCCCGACAAGATTGGTGGAACGATTGCGTATTTGCGCGAGGCGGCGCCCGGAACGCCTTCGGCGAGCCCCGCTCCGCCGACCACGGATGGGGATGACACGGGGTGGAATGCAGAGGGCGAGGATCAGGGGCGCGGCGGGCAAGGCGGCGGGCGCGGGAATGTCGGCAGCGGGGGAGGCGCGGGACGCAGGGAATATGGAACGGAACTGGTGCTGCGAAACCTGACCACACAGGCGGAACGAAATTTTGCCGACGTGCTGACGTACGCGCTCACGAAGGATGCGGCGACGATTGTGTACGCGGTGTCATCGAGGAAAGAGGAGACCAACGGTATCTACACGGTGGAAGTGGGAAGCGACGCCACGCCGCGAGCGCTTCTCGCCGGGCCGGGAAGATATTCGCGGCTGACGTGGGACGAGGAACAAGCGCAACTGGCGTTTATGAGCGACCGCGACGACGCGAAGGCGAAACAGCCGAAGGTGAAGCTCTATCTGTGGGCGCGGAAGTCGGATGCTCCCGTGGAACTGGTCACCCCGGCGACTCCGGGGTTCCGCGACGGGTTCCTGGCGAGCGACAGAGGAAACATCAATTTCAGCCGCGACGGCAAACACATTTTCTTCGGATGCGCGCCGCCCGCAGAAGAGGCTCCCGATCCGGCGAATGACGTGGCGGCGGAGGACAAGGTTAACGCGGACCTATGGCATTGGAAGGACGAGCACATCCAACCCATGCAGCGGGTACGCGCGGCGCAGGACCGGAACCGGACGTACCGCGCAGTGTATCACCTGACGGAAAAGAAACTGGTGCAACTGGGCGATCCAATGATGCGGGACGTCACGACGACTAGCGATGACGGGCGGTGGGCACTGGGGACAGACGACCACGCGTATGGTCCGATCCTGGAATACGACGAACAGTATTACGACTACTATCTGGTGAACACGAGGACCGGAGAGCGCAACATGCTGCTCCGAAAGCACAACGGTGGCGTCACGATGTCACCGGACGCCAGATACGCCCTCTATTATGACGCCAAGGCATGGAAGACGATTTCGCTGACGGATGGGAGAGAAACGACGCTCACCGGAAACGCAGGCGTGAATTTCTGGCGGGAAGATTACGATTTGCCGGGCGCGCCATCAGCCTACGGGTCGGCGGGATGGACGAAAGACGGAAAATACATCTTGCTGTATGACGAATTCGATGTTTGGAGGATAACACCCAACGGTGGAGAAGCTGTAAATCTGACAAAGGGCGCGGGACGAAGCGCACACCTGGAATTCCGCTACGTGCGATTCGGCAATGACCCACGCGATCCCGACGGGCGGTGGATTGATCCCACACAGCCGCTGCTTCTGCGCGCGACGGACAAGGAAACCTACGACACGGGTTTCTACCGCACACGGCTGGATGCAACAGCGGCTCCACAGAAACTTACATTCACGGCGAAGGCTTTCTCGAATCCCGTGAAAGCGCGCGACGCCGATGTGGTGGTTTTAACCGCATCATCTTTCGAGGAGTTTCCGGATCTGCTGATCACGGATTCTAACTTTGCGCGGTTGCAAAAGGTGTCGAACGCGAATCCGCAGCAATCGGAAGTGAATTGGGGGACCGCGGAGCTGATCCATTTCCGCAACGCCGATGGCGTGGCGCTGAAAGGGACACTCTTCAAGCCGGAGAATTTCGATCCGAAGAAGAAGTACCCCATGATCGTGTACATCTACGAAAAGCTTTCGCAGAATGTGCATGCCTATGTGGCGCCGGCGCCGCGACACACCATCAACGCAACTTTCTATTCCAGCAACGGATACCTGATCCTCCAGCCGGACATCGTCTACACGATCGGGCAGCCGGGGCAGAGCGCACTGAAATGCGTGCTACCGGCAATTGATGCGGTGATTGCGCGCGGCTTTGTGGACGAGAAAAATATCGGCATCGAGGGACATAGTTGGGGCGGCTACCAGATTGCGTACATGATCACACAAACGAACCGTTTCAAGGCCGTGGAGGCGGGCGCGCCGGTGGCGAACATGACCAGCGCGTACGATGGGATCCGCTGGGGCCCGGGGCTGCCGAGGCAATTCCAGTACGAGCGCTCGCAGAGCCGCATCGGAGCGTCGCTGTGGGCGGCGCCGCTGAAGTTCGTCGAGAACTCGCCCATCTTTATGGCCGACCGCGTAAGAACACCGTTGCTGATTTTGCAGAACGATGCGGATACGGCCGTGCCGTGGTATCAGGGGATTGAATACTACCTGGCGCTTCGACGGCTTGGAAAAGAAGTGTACATGTTCACGTATAACGGAGCTCCGCATGGGCTGACGCGGCGGGCGGACCAGAAAGATTTCACGGTGCGCATGCAGCAGTACTTCGATTATTTCCTGAAAGGCGCGCCCAAGCCGGAGTGGATGGAGAAAGGCATTCCGTTCCTTGATCGGGATGCGGAAAAGGAAAGATTGAAGCAGAAGACCGGCGTGTATTAGCCGTCGCGCAGGTTTGATTTCCAAGTATTTCCCGTGAGGGCAGCGCGCGAGCAGGTTGCGTTGCCCGGAGGCTTTCCTCCGCAAGATCCTTCAAATTCTCAGAAAACGCGCATCGACCTTACTCCCGCAGACAATTCCAGGGCGCTCTAAGTAATTGAGATTGAGCCAGTTATGCAGCAGCAGACTTTCGCGGGCCCGGACGAAACAATTTCGACTGTAGAGCGTCTACTGTAGAAGAACTACTTGCGAGGCGCGCATGAAAGAAGGGTATCAGGACCGCATTGAACTGCTGCAGGGGACGCTGGACCTGATGATCCTGCAGGCGCTGCGGTGGGGACCGCAGCACGGCTATGGGATCAGCGGCGTGATCCGCAGCCATTCCGGTGAAGCGCTGCAGGTGGCCACCGGTTCTCTCTATCCGGGGCTGCATCGCTTGGAGGGCAAGGGCTGGATTACCTCGAGCTGGGAGATGGCGGAGGGCAGGAACCGCGAGTTCAAGTTTTACCGGCTGACGGCGGCAGGAAAAAAACAGCTGATCGCCGAAGAATCGAAGTGGAAGCAACTGGCGGGAGTGATTGCAAACCTCATGCGTCCTGTGGAGGAGAGCTGAAATGTGGCGCAAGGAGAGGGATGACCGGGACAACGAGCTGGAGCGCGAGCTTCGCGATCATCTGGAGCTGGATGCCGAGGCGCGCCAGGAGCGGGGCGCGAGCGAGGAGGATGCCCGGTATGCAGCGCGGCGCGATTTCGGAAATGTGGCGCGCGTGAAAGAGGTGACGCGCGAAATGTGGGGCTGGGGGTCGCTCGAACGGTTCTGGCAGGACGTTCGTTACGGTTTGAGGCAAATATCCCGGAACCCGGGATTCGCCGCGGTGGCGATCCTGACGCTTGCCCTGGGCATCGGCGCGAACACGGCGATTTTTTCAATCGTCAACGCGGTTTTTCTAAGGCCGCTGCCGTTTCCGGAGTCCAACCGGATGTTTTTTGTGCTGCGGTCCGGGAACCGCATCGGTGGAACGGCGATTTCGATCCCCATTTATCTGGCGTGGAAAGAAAAGCAAGGCGTGTTTGATTCGATGGGTTTGGTCGCTCCCTTCAGCAACGTCACGCTGACGGGTAACGGCGAACCCGAGCAAGTTCCAGGATACGCGCTTTCCTCGGAGATATTTTCCGTCCTGAGAGTGCAACCGGCGCTGGGACGGGGATTTCAATCCGACGAAACAAAGCTGGGCGGCCCCCGGGCGGCAATTCTGAGTGACGCGCTGTGGCGGCGGAAATACTCCGCGGACCCAAACATTTTGGGCCAATCCATCACCGTGAGCGGGACACCTCGAACCGTGGTGGGTGTGATGCCCGCGGACTTCGACCTGCCAATGCCTATCGCGCATGGAACACAGGTCTGGCTTTCGATGCAGTTGCCCATCAGCAGCCAGAATCCCAGCAACGGCTATTTTTGCCTGGGCCGCTTGAGGGATGGTGTGACGAGGGAACAAGCCCAAGCAGCACACTCCACTCCCATCGCGGGGCTCCACGAGCAATACCCCAACATGATCGCGGCGGAAGAACGGGGGCGCTTATTGACCCTGCGCCAGTACATTTCCCGGCGGGTGGGAAATGAGCCTTTGCTCCTGCTGGGGGCGGTGGGACTGGTGCTGCTGATTGCCTGCGCGAATGTGGCAAATCTCTTTCTGGCGCGGGCGGCCTCACGCCGGCGGGAAATCGCCACGCGCGCGGCATTGGGCGCCAGCCGCGGTCGAATTGTGCGGCAACTACTTACCGAGAGTATTCTGTTGGCGCTCGTGGGAGGCGTCGCCGGTGTGGTGGTCTGCACCGCGAGCTTCCAAACCGTTCTGTCGCTTGTTCCGGCGGGCTTAATGCGCGTGGGACAGATCAGCATGGATGCCTACGTATTTGCATTCGCCGCGCTACTCAGCATTCTGACGGGCGCAACCTTCGGAATGGCGCCGGCACTTCAGGCCTCAGCCGTGAACCTGAACACGACACTGAAGGAGGGGACAAGCGGCGCCGGAATCAGCAGACGGCGCGGGGTGTTCCGCTCCGCGCTGGTTGTCTGCGAGGTAGGACTTTCGCTTGTGCTGGTCACAGGCGCGGTATTGTTATGTGAAAGTTTTTTCAAATTACTGAATGTGAATCCCGGATTCACAACCCAGAACATGCTGGTATTCGACGTCTCGCTCCCGCGTTCCACGTACGACACCAGCGTGAAAGCGCAGGCATTTTATGATGAAGCATCCGCCAAGTTCTCATCGCTGCCGGGGCTGCAGGAGGCGGCGTACGCGGGCCTCTCGCCGCTCGCGGGGGGCGCGCCGGATTTTCTCTTTTCCATTGAAGAGCGCGGCGCTACGGGCCAGAGGAGAGATCAGGACGCGGAGTTTCGATACGTCAGCCCAAACTACTTTCGCACGCTCAATGTCCCCATCATCAGCGGGCGCGGATTTACCAGTGCTGATGCCGCGAATGCGGAACCCGTGATCCTGATCAATCAGGCGATGGCCAGGAAATTCTGGCCGAACGAGGATCCACTCGGACAGCACATCTGGTTCGGCAAGCCGATGGGACAGGCGGCGATGGAACCCGCGCCGAGGAGGATTGTTGGCGTGGTTGGGGACGTCCGCGACATGTCACTGGCCGAAGTCCCGATAGAAACAATGTACATGCCTTTTGCGCAAAGGAACGGGGGATACGGTTACGCTTCTTTTATTCTGCACACGGGACAGGACCCGCGGAGCCTGGTCCCGGCAATTCGCAGCGCGCTCCAGCAGATGGCGCCGAACTTGCCGATAGCTTCGATAAAGACCATGGAAGAGGCGATTGCGACATCGCTAACCAGCCAACGATTCATGACCATTCTCCTTGTGTCCTTCGGAGGAATGGCGCTGCTGATCGCGACGGTGGGAGTTTATGGGGTGATTTCCTACTCCGTTGCGCAGAGGACGAATGAAATCGGGATTCGAGTTGCAATGGGCGCGACGCGAGGAAAAATCCTGCGGATGGTCATGGGTCAGGGCGTTCGTTTGGCGCTCCTTGGCTCGGCGGTGGGATTGGGCTCCTCCTATTGGTTGATGAGGTTTCTAAGCGACATGCTCTATGGGGTGAAACCGACGGACCCCCTGACGCTCGCTGCAGTGACAGTGGCACTGGTGGCCGTGGCGCTCGCGGCCTGCTGGATTCCGGCGCGGCGGGCTACGCGGGTGGACCCGCTCACTGCCTTGCGATACGAATGAAGACCAACAAGAACTTGCTTCCGAATACCTAACCATCCGCTTTGCGCGTAGTCTAACCCGCAGATGGCGGTGGTGTGCCCGCCATCCTCGAGGCAGCCCCATGGAAACTCTCTGGCAGGACATCCGATATGCATTGCGGACAATGGCGAAGAATCCGGGATTTGTCGCCGCGGCGGTGCTGACGCTGGCGCTTGGAATTGGCGCGAACACGGCAATTTTTTCGATCGTGAACGGCGTGCTCCTGCGTCCGCTGCCCTACCCGCATCCGGAACAGCTTGTCCTCATCCTCGATATTCAGCCCAACTATGGCGAAGCTCCGATGTCCTACCCGGAATTCGCGGACTGGCGGAGCAAGTCGCAGGTTTTTCAGAGCGTGGCGGCGGAGAACAACCGGACATACACGCTTTCCGGGATGGGGATGCCGGAGCAAGTCCGCACCCTGCGGGTTTCCGCGAGTTACCTTTCCATGTTTGGCGCCGAACCGGTGCTGGGGCGCAACTTCCGCGAAGACGAGGAGGCTTCCACCTCCCCACGCGTGGCCATTATCACGGATTCCTTCTGGAGGAGCCGGTTTGGCGGCGATGCTTCCGTCTTGAACAAGACAGTGGTCCTTGACGACAACATTTTCACGATCGTCGGCGTGCTGCCACGAAGCTATCAACCGCTGCAGCCGGGGGACATCCTGACGCCGTTGCGATTTTCGGATTCCACGATGAACAATCGCGGATTGCACTTCATGCTGATCTACGGACGGCTGCGGGAGGGGCTCAATATCAGCGAGGCGCGAAAGCAACTGGGGCCGATCGCGGAGCAGATCAAGAAGGATCGATCCAGCACGCACGGAGTTGTCATCACCGGGGTGAAGGAAGACCTCACTCGCGGCACAGGAACGCCCCTCGCGCTGCTCTTTGGCGCGGTGGGATTTGTGCTGCTGATCGGCTGCGCCAACGTCGCGAACTTGTTGCTTTCCAAGGCCGCGGGACGGCATCGCGAAATGGCAGTACGCATCGCGCTGGGCTCCGGGCACTGGAGATTGATCCGGCAGCTGCTGACGGAGAGCACGGTGTTGTCATTGGTCGGAGGCGCGCTGGGGCTGGTTGTGGGGCGTTTCACCCTCACAGGAATCCTGGCGTTGCTGGGACCGCGCTTGCCACGGGCCACGGAAGTGACGATGGACGGGTCGGTCCTTTTGTTTGCGCTGGCGGTCGCGCTGATGACAGGAATTGTGTTCGGTCTGGCCCCCGCGAGGGCATTGCTACGCACATCGCTCACGGCATCGCTCGGTGAAGGCGGGCGCGCAGGTCTGGGGGCAGGTGGGCGCCAGCGCAGCGTGCTTGTGGTCAGCGAAGTGGCGCTGGCACTCGTGCTGCTGGTGGGGGCGGGACTGGTGCTGCGAAGTTTCTCGCGATTGTTGAGCGTCCCCAAGGGTTTCGACGCGGACCATGTGCTTTCCTTCAACATCAGTCTTCCCAGCGCAAAATACAAGACACCGGTGCAGCAAACGGAATTCTTCACGGAACTTCGACACCGGGTCGGGGGCTTGCCGGGTGTTGATTCTGCGGGCTTCGTTACCGATCTCCCGCTGGCGGGGGGGAATACCAATGGGGGAATCAACATTGAGGGGCGCACCTTTCCACGGGATTCCGGACCCTCGGCGGGCAAGCGCATCACCAGTCCCGGATATTTCCGCGCGATGCACATCCCGATCCTGCGCGGGCGCGAGTTTACGGATGCGGATGTGATTGGCGCGCCGCATGTTGCCATCGTAAACGAGAGTTTTGCGCGGAAATATTTTCCAAATGAAGACGCGCTGGGCAAGCACATCGGGTTCAACTGGGAGATGGATGGGTTCCAGGAAATCATCGGCGTCGTGGGAGACGTGAAGCAAGGCAGTCTGGCCAGGCCGAGTGACAGGGAGGTGTATGTCTCCTACCTGCAGCGGCCCATCTCGGGGATCACAGTCGTGGTCCGCACACAAACTGAGCCGGGGGCAATTGTTTCGGCTATTCGCAGCACGCTTGGGTCGCTCGACGCCGGTATGCCGATGGCGGACGTGGCTACGCTGGATAGCATTGTTTCGCGGTCCCTGAGCGATAATCGCGCGAACGTGTTTCTGCTGGGCAGTTTGAGCGCGCTGGCGCTCGTCCTGACGGCCATCGGCATTTATGGTGTGCTGGCCTACACGGTGGCGCAGCAGACGCGAGAGCTCGGGGTGCGCATCGCGCTTGGCGCATCGGGGGGAGATGTGCTGCGTCTTGTGCTGGGGCGAGGCCTGCGATTGGTGGCCATCGGATCCGTGTTGGGCCTGGCGATATCGTTCGGAGTCACACGGGTGATGAGCTCACTCTTGTTCGGGGTGACGCCCACGGATCCACTCACGTTCGTGGGGGTTACCCTGCTCCTGCTCGCCGTCACTTTTGTGGCCTGTTGGATACCAGCACGCCGCGCCACGCGAATCGACCCGCTGACCGCGCTGCGCTACGAATAATCCGCGCGCCAATTTGGTGCGTTGGCTTCTCCGCCGCACGGGTCGCATCCGCGCGCGCGTCACGATAGAATCATCTCCAGTCATTTTCCATGGCGGATTTGGACTCATCGGCTGCGGCTGAGGCGGCAGCACTCGAATCGGCTGAAACTGCGCCCGCCAACGGGCGGGGCGCCCCGCAACGAGGCCGACTCCAAACCACGCTCCGCGCGCTGCGCCATCGCAACTTCCAACTGTTTTTCGGCGGGCAACTGATTTCCCTCGTGGGGACGTGGATGCAGAGCGTGGCCCAGGCATGGCTGGTCTATCGCCTGACAGGATCTTCGCTTTTGTTGGGAGTTGTCGGTTTCGCATCGCAAATCCCGATTTTTCTGCTTTCGCCGGTCGGCGGCACGGTGGCGGACCGCTACAACCGGCACCGCGTGGTGATTGCCATGCAGGCAATCTCCATGTTGCTGGCATTTCTTCTGGCGATCCTGACGCTGGGGCATTGGCTGACCGTATGGGAGATCATTGTCCTTGCTTCACTCCTTGGAGTGGTGAACGCATTCGACATTCCGGCGCGGCAGGCGTTTCTGGTGGAGATGGTCGGGCGCGAAGATTTGCTGAACGCCATCGCGCTCAATTCCTCGATGTTCAATGGAGCGCGCGTGGTGGGGCCCGCCATCGCGGGAATTCTGGTGGCGCGCTTCGGCGAGGGCTGGTGTTTCTTTGCAAACGCGGTGAGCTACATCGCGGTCATCACCGGATTGTTGATGATGGAGATCGAGCCGCGAAAAACGGAACCGCACGCCCGCATGGTGGAGCACATCGCGGAAGGATTTCGATATGCCGAGCGCACCGCGCCGGTGCGGGCCTTGTTGCTGCTGATCGGGCTGGTCAGCCTGGTGGGCATCCCCTACACGGTGTTGATGCCGATCTTTGCCGACAAGATTCTCCACGGCGGAGTGTGGGGGCTGGGCCTGTTGATGGGCGCCACGGGAGTGGGTGCGGTGCTGGGCGCGCTGACACTGGCGTCACGGACGGGCGTGCGCGGCCTGGGGCGCATCGCGGCAATTTCCTCAGGAGCCTTTGGACTGTGCCTGATTGTTTTTTCTTTCTCCACAAATTTCTGGTTTTCCGTGATTGTGCTGGTGCCCACGGGTTTCACGGTGATGACGCAGATGGCCTGCGCAAATACTTTGATCCAAGCCATGGTGCCGGACCGGCTGCGCGGGCGCTTGATGGCGCTTTATTCCATGATGTTCATGGGGATGTCGCCGATGGGGGCGTTGTTCGGAGGCGCGGTGGCAAATTGGCTGGGCGCGCCCTGGGCCGTGGCCATCGGAGGGATTGCGTGTGTCGGCGGGGCGGCAGTGTTCTATTCGCGCTTGCCGTCACTGCGCATGGAGGCCGAGCGGCTCATCCTCGCGCAGGGATTGGACAACGAAATCGATCAGAGCATGACCAGCCGTCTGCGGTAGGCGGCCGGCCTATTTCATGGGCGGCGGTGGAACAAGCGGGAGACGGCGCATTTCACCGCGAGCCTCACGCCCCTCAATATCCGGAAAGAGAATCGAAGGCGCTGTGATTGTGCTGGGCACTCCATTTTCAGCCGCGCCAAATGCGCCGAGCGCGGTTCCGGCGATGGTCTGCGCCTGGCTCTGCGCGTAAGTAAAGAGCGTTGCGTCATTGCCGAAGCCCACGGCGTCTCGCAATACCCGCAAATTAATTCCCAAGAGATGGCCCGGCCGCAGGAGTTCCTCGGTCCCGTCGGCAACGTTCACGCGATAAACAACGAGGGGTACGCGTTCTCCAGTGGAGGCGCCGGCGGCAATGCCCTGCAGCTCGCTTCCCAGTTCGTCTCCACTGCTGATGCCGATGACGGGGTTATCCATTTCCCTCACAACCAGGCACCATTGCCGGCCGTCCCGCTTGCACTCCTCAATAAACTTCTTTTTCAGGTCCGCCGGAGACATGCCATTGCTGGAACGGAAAGTGAGGTTGCTGCTGGAAGCGCGCGGTTCCCCCAGAAAAACATTTCTGGCATGGCCATTGGAGTGGTCAATTTCCTGGCCGGGGCGCCGCGAAGTCAACAAGCCGCGCAACATCCCGTTTTCGACGATGGTGACGCGCTGGGAGGGGACGCCTTCATCGTCAATGGTGTAGGTGCCCGCGAGGGGATGACCCTGCGTGTCCAGAGCGCCGGGATCGTCTACCAAAGATGCGTCGATCGGGAGCACGCGCGTGCCCATGCGCCCGCTCCACTCGCTGCGCCCCCCGAGGCGCTCCATCAGTTGATCAATCATCGGCACCATGGAGAGAGCGGACCGTGATCCGGTCAGGGACGGGACGAAGAGTTGCGCGAGCAGCGATGCCGCGGCGCGCGCTTCAAAGAGAACGGGGCCGGAGTAAGCGGGCATGGGGTCGGCGCGGCGGATCATCATCAAATCGGTGGCGCGCTTTTCCAGTTGCCGTGCGACATCGGCGGAAGCGGGGAGATCGGCGGGACGCGTCGTGTAGGTGGCGAAATACTGGTGCATGGGCACGCCGTCGGGCGCTTGAGTTTCGATGCTGGCTTCGATGGCCGCGAGCGTGCGGCTCTTTCGGACCTGCGTGCCCTCGGTGTTCATCACGTAATACGTTTCATAGACCAGGGAGTAGGTGATCTTGCCGCCGTAGAGTTCGGAGAAAGAGCGGAGCGCGGCGGTGGCTTGCTTGGCCTCTTGCTCCCAGTTGCGGTTGGTCCAATCGGGCAGGACGCGCGGGTTCACGGCAACGACGGGCTTTTCCTGCGAGAAATCAGCGGTATCGGGTGGTTTGGAGAGGCTGCGGAGAAAGCCCTGTTTCTGGCCCATGGTTTGAACCGCCGCCTTGTAGGCCTGATCCGTGGCGATCCATAAATCCTGCCGGAGAGAGTTGTAATCGCCGTCCACGCCGACCTGGCCGGCAGAACCGGAAAACCCCTGGAAATCCTGGTCGGAGACGAAATTGGAGCTGTCGAGTCTGTAATCACCGATCCGGACATCCACATCCATGAAGCGGTTGTGCGAAGTGGTGCTGGAGACCAACGCACCGAACGACGCGGTGACGGTGCGGACGTCAATGTCGAGCAAACGGTACTGGATGAAATAGGGCTTTGGTTGATTCGGCAGCTGCATGCGCGCGCTCGAGCGATCCATTTCGTCGTGCATGGCCTTGAGAGTCTGATCCGCATCCGCCGGTGGCCACTGTTGAGCGCGAAGCGGTACAGTAAAGATGGAGACAGATGCGATGGCGGCAAGAGCAAGCGCGGATGTCAATCGGTTGGGTCGCATCATTGACGGCCTCCTTGCGGTGTTCCTTTCGGATCGTGAGCCGGATGAGGCAGGATGGGCGTCGCATCCGTGGAGGCCGCTTTTTTCTGCACTTCCAACTCCGTAATGAGCATGGGGGGAGCCGCGGCGGCTACCGGCACCGAGCCGGATTCCGCGCCGCAGTAACCGTTGAAGACCTCCAACGTGTCGCCGGTGGCGACGATTTTCGTGAGCGAGAGCAGCGGCGTGCCGACAATGTTGACTCCGCGCACCAATTCATCCGGGCGGCCGTCAGCGTAAACTTTGTAAACCACCAAAGGCTCCACTTGAAACGCCTGGGGCTGCCCGCGGCCGGTGAATGTGAAACCTCCCGCGATGTCGTCGATCAAAAGTCCAAATGGCTTCCCCTGTTTCTTGATCTCTTCAATAAACAGTTTTCGCAATTCCGCATAGCTGACTTTGCGGCTGCTTTCGACAATCAGGTTTCCCTGGCGGGAGACCGGCTGCGCGCCGATTTGCCTGCGGCCATGTCCATTGGATTGCGGGAATTCCTTCAGGGGCTGGCGCGACATCTCGAAACCCTTCAGGACGCCGTGATCCACGAGCAAGACGCGCTGGGAAGGCACGCCCTCATCATCGAAGGCGTAGGAACCAAGAAGGACATCTTTATTCAAGCGCGCCATGGTCGGGTCGTCCACGATGTTAATGAACTCCGGCATGATTCTTTCGCCCACCTTGCGGGCAAAGGTCTGGCCTTCAGTGATGTCCTTCTGGCGGAATCCTTCATCACGATGCCCGAACACTTCGTGGAAGAATACGGCGGCGGCGCGTCCGGTCAACAGGGCCGGGCCGGCAAACGGCTCGACGAGCGGCGCCTTGACCAGGCCCTCGAGTTCTGCGCGCATGGTTTTTTCGGCGGCAAGCACAGCAGCGTCCGTAGGAGCGTCCTTGGCATCCGTCCAGTCGAAATTGTAGTAGCGGTTCAGGTCCATACCGTCGGGGGCTTTTCCAACGATGTACAGCTCCAGTCGATAGCGCATCTGTCCGAACTGCAAGCGGGTGCCCTCGCTATTCACCTGATACTGATTGTCGGCCTGAGCGGTGAAGGTCACGATGCAATTAATGATGGAAGACGATTGACGGAAATAGGCGGTGTAGTCGCGGACTTTCTGCTCCCAGGGGCGGCGGTCGAGCTGAAAAGTGGCTTCCGGGCCATAAGAAATGTGCGGCGTCTCGTGGGAGAAATCCGGCGCGCTTTCCTCGGGCGATTGCGCCTGGACTTCCCTGCCGGCCTTGATCTTGACCAACGCTTCCGCAGCGGCGCGGTATTGCCGGTCGGTCTCGATCCAGATGGCGCGGCGCAATACGGCGGGGTCGTCTTCGATGGGCGCGCGAATGCCCGGACTTGGCTGGTACGCCGGGGCGCCATTGCCGACCTTGTGAGTGTTGTCCTCCGCGTAGCCGCCCACGCGCATCTGGACTTCGAGCCATCGCGACAAATTCTCTGAACTGTTCAGGAGCGCTCCATTCGAGCCCATCACCTCCACGCGACGGCCCTGCGTCAATGTGTAGCTGATGAAATAGGCCTTGGGCGTCGCGGAGCCCAGGATCGGCATGGTGCGGTCGAGTTCGGCAGCCATGGCGGCAAGGACCGGCGAAGGCGTGGCCTGCGGCGCCTGCGCAGCCTTGGCGGCATCGGGCTGGCGCGGCATGGCTTGCACGGAGGCGGCAAAACCAGCCAGCAATAGGGAGAAAGCATAGAAGGATCTTGCCCGTGAGGAATACAAATGGATTGAGTTCAATGGCATCTCTTTCTCTGAATGGTGTGCCGAGCAAACAGCCAAAACAGTTTATGCCGGTCCGGACCGCAGACCCGAATTTCCCCCCGGGCCATTTCCAGGCCTACTGAGGTTTGACGAATATACTCAAATTAGGATTCGTGTTGACCTTCACTTCTTCCACAGTCTCCTCATAGAATTTCTGGCCGTTCCGGCTGGTGACGTTGTGAAACGGGAACTTCATACCCTGCACGTCGCGGTAGTCGCTCCAGACTTGAGTGGTTTCGACGCGCCCCTGCGGGGTGTCCTGGCTGAAACTTGCGCCGAAGGGAAGGTGCGTGGTTGAGTCCACATAGAACATGAGCTGGACTTCGCCCATGGTCACGGCGATGGCGTCAACTTTCTGTCCCAGGAAATCGCGCTGGCCCAGCGACTGGGCCTGCATCGTCCCGGCCTGGGCGGCGCGGTAAAGCCCCCATGCGCCGGTCAACAGGATTCCCCGGTGGAATTCCACATTCTGATCCGCGGGAACCGCGATGGTGCCGTTGGGGCTGCTTGCCCAACCCGTTGTGCCATCAAAACCCAACACCACGGTCGCCAGGGTTCCTCCCGCCATGGGGATCTTTGTATCCAGGCGGAAGCGATCCGGATAAACAACATAAAGTTTTCGCTGCACCGGAGTATCCCCGGTGGCGACGGCCATCATGTCCGTCGCAGAGAACTCAAAACTCAAGATCTTGCTCAGTGCGGGCATCCCTCCGGCGGATTGAAGAGCGCCCAAGAGCAGGGTGCGGCCCTGAGCGAGCGATTCCGGCGTGGCGGGAGGCAGGGGATCCGGCTTGTGGTAAAGCTCGGGGGTCATCAAATCAAGCTGGCCCGGGGGAACCTCAGTGTAGCTGGCGCCCGGAAACTCTTTCTTGAGCGCTTCGCGGAATTGAGAGGCATTGCCAACAAGCACCACGTCGAGGGTCGCGGACTGGAAATACTTCGTGGCCATGGCATTGGCCTGAGCGAGAGTAACTGCCGCAACGCGGCCGGTGTAGGTCTCATTTAGATCCGCGGGCAGACCATAGTGGGCGACGGTCAGGACGTGTGACGCCACTTGATCGGGAGTTTCGGTCTGAATGGGGTAGACACCCACCAGATAATCCCGTGCGAAATTCAGTTCTTCGGGCTTCACGTTACCGCTGGCCATGTCCTTGAAGAGGCCAACGACAAGGCGCAGCGCGTCCATGGTGGCTTCGGTCCGCGTGAAGGTGGCGGCCATCATGCTGCCGCCTTCGAGGCGAGATTCAAAATCAGAATTTGCGCCGTAGGTGAGGCCTTTCTTGATGCGAACCTCGGTATTCAGGCGGCTGTTGTAGCTGCCTCCGAAGATACGGTCAATCACATAGAGCGGAATGAAATCGGGGTCGTTGCGTCGAATGCCGAGCCTTCCCACGCGAATCTGCGTCTGCACCGCGTCGGGTTTATTCAGGACGAATACATGGACGCCTGCTCCGGCACCGGACGCGGGACGTGTGGGCATGGGCGCCGCGCGGTTGGACCATGCGCCGAAATACTTTTCCGCGGCGGCGAAGGCGGCTTCGGGCGTGATGTCACCGGCAAAGGCCAGAAGCGCCGTGCTCGGAGCATAGGTAGCGTCACGGAAGTGGAGCAAGTCTTCCCGTGCCATGAGTGCAATAGATCCGGGAGTCCCTTCGCTTGGAAGCCCATAGGGGTGCATACCGAACACGACGCGATGAAAAACCGCTGTGGCCAAATAATCCGCGTCATCGTAATTGATCTTCATGTTCGAGAGGACTTGCGCCTGCTGGCGGGCAAGATCCTCGGCCCGAAAATTGGCGTGCAGCGCGACATCCGAGAGCAGATCCATCGCGAGGTCGAAATCCTTTTTCACCACGGTAACGGAAATTGCCGTGCCGTCATCTCCGGCGCTGGCAGTCAACGAACCGCCGACAAAATCAATGGATTCGGCAATTTGTTGCGCCGTGCGGTTGACCGTGCCCTGCGTCAGCATGTTGGCCGTCATCGCGGCGACGCCGGGCTTGCCCTCGGGATCATTGACGGATCCGGCGGAGACCAACAACAGCCGCGCCGAAACTGCGGGCATTTCCGGCGAAGTGACGACGAAAACGCGCAGGCCATTGGCAAGCGTCTTCGTGGCCACGGTCGGGAAATGGTAGGGCTTGGGCGGCGCCGGGGCGGGCATCTGCGCGACGAGTTGCACGGGAGATTGTTGCGGGGCCGGGGCTGCCGCAGGTGGCGGAGTTGCTTGCCCTCGTCCGGCGGGAGGCGGCGTGGTTTGTGCGCCAACTGAATACGGCACCAACGCGATGGCCGCCGCGAAACAACCGGTCAAGATCGTCTTGAGCATTTTCATTCCTTGTGGCTCCCGGAGAACGATCACGGCTGCCTCTCACGTCCGGGTTGCTGGCCCGGCGTTGGAGGAGGCGCGGGCGGCTCGACAATGACCACGGTTGCGCGCGCCGGAGTGAAATAATCCCGCGCCACGCGCAGGATGTCCGCGGAAGTCACTTTCAAATAATTCGCGAGATCGGTGTTGATCAAGTTGGGATTCTTGCCAATCACGGAGTAGCGGCCAATGGCATTGGCCTTGGCCTGCACTGTTTCGCGGCCCAGGATGAAAGCCGAGATTTCCTGATTCTTGGCCTTCTCAAGCTCCTGCGGTGAAACAGGATTCGTCTTCATCTCCTCGAGCACGTTGTGAATCTCCCGCTCTCCTTCCGCGGAGGTCTTCCCCTGATTCATCACGGCTATGGCGAAGAAGAGGTTCGGGTCTTCCGTGAAATTGCCCGCGCCGAACACCTGCACCGCCACCTGTTTCTCGTACACGAGCCTGCGGAAAAGCCGGCTGCTCTCGCCGCCGCTGAGGATGTTGGAGGCCAGATCAAGCGGCGGGGCATCCGCGGCAAATGCAGCGGGCATCTTGTAACCGATCACGACGGCTGGAAGCGGTGAGTTTGGATAGGATTTTGTTTGCCTGCGCTCCGCGGTTTGCGTCGGTTCACGGGAGGCAAGCCGCGGGATGGCCTGCGGCGGACTGGTGATGCCGCCAAAATATTTCTGCGCCCAGGCGAAAGCCTGGTCCGCGGAAAAATCGCCCACAATCACCATGGTCAAATTGTCAGGGCGGTAAAAGGCATGGAAAAAGGACTGAACATCAGCGATGGTGGCCTTGTTCAAATCATCCATGCTGCCGATGACGGTGTGATGATAAGGATGTACGGTGAATGCCGCGGCATAGAGGTCCTCAATCACGCGGCCATAAGGCACATTGTCAACGCTGCTGCGGCGCTCTTCCTTAACCACTTCACGCTCGGATTCAAAGTTGGCCTGGTCAACTTTCAGGCTGCCCAGCCGGTCGGCTTCGAGCCACAGGACGCGCTCGAGATAATTGCCGGGGAAAGTCTCCCAAAACACGGTCACGTCGTCCGCCGTGTAAGCGTTGTCTTGCCCTCCCATGGCCTCGATGTAACGCGAATGTTCTTCCGCGGGAACATGCGCCGAGCCTTTGTACATGAGGTGCTCGAACAAGTGAGCAAAGCCGGTGCGTCCGGGGCGCTCGTCTTTCGCGCCAACGTGGTACCACATCTGCAAATTGATGACCGGGGCGGCATGATCTTCCAGCAACACCATATGCAGGCCATTGGGAAGGTCGCGTGTCACGATGTGCAACTGCGGTGGGCGAATGGATTGGGGCACGGCTGCGGGCGCTGCCGGGGCGGGAGTCCCCTGTCCCCATGACGGAGCAGCGAGGAGACACACCACAGACAAAGACAGAAGTAATCTTGAGAGCTTTCTCAACCCCACACCCCCGACTGATATTGGTTTGCGCCCCAAATCGTCACGAAGCATGCTAAACGGAGGTACGCCTGCCGTCAACAAAGCCTGAGAACGCACCCGCACCCACATTCACTATGATGCAGATTGAGCGTGCAGCGGAGCCTCCTCCACAGATGGACACGCTCTCCAGGCGACTTCCTTGCCGACGGGCGCGTGTGGCGGGAGAATGAGTACGTCATGCGATCTATTCTTGGACTCGTTGGAATACTCCTGTCATTGGCGATTGGGCTTGGAATCTATTACGTCTATGTGAAGGAGGCGTCGCCCGGCGGCACCGTGCCGACACAATCCATCAGCACGACCGGCGTGCAGATGGACCTGGATAGTATCGCGCAAGCCGAGCGTTCCTACATCGCGTTGAACGGCACGTACGGAACCCGGGACCAACTCGTTTCGAGCGGCATTCTGACCATGCCGCGCACAGGCCGCGACGGATACACCTACTCGGTGGAGATCACCACCGAAGGGTTCACCGCCACCGCGAAGTGGACGGACCTATCGAGTCCGAAGGCCAGCCTCCACTACCCCACATTCGTTGTGGACCAGTCCATGCAGGTCCGGCAGGTCCAGTAACAAATCAGGCCGGCTAAGGCGTGCGTTTTTGGTCGGCCACGGTCACGCCGGCCTCCGCGTAGTTCGTCGCCGGAACATCCAGAAACGCGACGTGAATGAATTCACGTCTGGCGCGTCCGGTAATTTCAAGTGTGTGCGTGATTTCTTCGGCGATCTTCTTTTTTTGCTCCACAGTTCGTCCTTCAACCCAAGTGATCTGTACATGTGCCATGGGAAATCCCCCGTATTGTGGTTGGCGCGAATCGCGCGCGTCACCGTTGTAGCCTTTTTCTCCGGCTTTGTCTCTCCCCCACGATAAGGTATTCTTCCGTCACCCATGCATGACCTGGCCTATTTCCGGGAACACCTCGACGTGTTCGAGAAGATGGCGCGGGATCGCGGCATCCCACTCGACCTCGCGGGGTTCCGCGCGCTGGACCGCGAGCGGCGGGAATCCATCACCGCTGTGGAGCGCCTGAAAGCGGAACGCAACAAGGCCAGTGAGGAAATTGCGCGGCGCAAGCGGGCGGGGGAAGACGCATCCTCGTTACTGGCGGAAATGAAGCGGGTGGCCGACGAAATCTCCATCCATGACGAGCGCGTTGCCCAACTGGAGCCCCGACTTCGCGAGTTCATGCTTGCCGTACCCAACCTGCCGCATGGCTCCGTCCCCATTGGCCGTGATGCCACGGGAAATGTGGAGGTGCGACGCTGGGGCGCCGCGCCAAAATTCGATTTCGCGCCTAAACCACATTGGGAGTTGGGCGAGCAACTTGGAATCCTCGACCTGCGCGCCGCGACGAAAATGTCCGGGGCGCGCTTCGCTCTCTATCGCGGTGCGGGCGCGCGGCTGGAGCGGGCGCTGGCGAATTTCTTTCTCGACGTGCATACGCGCGAACATGGCTACACCGAGATCCTTCCGCCGTTCATCGTAAACACGGAATCACTGGTCGCCGACGGCAAGCTCCCGAAATTCGCGCCGGACATGTTCCATCTGGAAGGAACAGACCTGTGGTTGACGACGACCGCTGAAACGGAGCTGACCAACCTCTACCGCGATGAAACGATTGATGCTGAAAGTTTACCCCTGAAGGTTTGCGCTTGGACCTCCTGCTTCCGTTCCGAAGCCGGCGCGGCAGGGAAGGACACACGCGGGATCAAGCGCCAGCACCAGTTTCAGAAAGTGGAAATCTTCAAGTTCACGCGGCCGGAGGAAAGCTACGCTGAACTTGAAACGCTGGTGCACGACGCGGAAGTCATCTTGCAAAAGCTCGGTTTGCACTATCGCGTGATGCAACTTTGCACGGGAGACATGGGGTTTGCTTCCTCAAAGACTTATGACATTGAGGTTTGGCTTCCATCGTCCGGCGAGTTCATGGAGATTTCGTCCTGCTCGAATTGCGAAGCGTTTCAGGCGCGCCGCGCCGCGATCCGCTACAAGCCCAAGGGCGCGAAAAGTGACTTCGCTCACACGCTGAACGGGTCAGGGCTGCCCGTCGGGCGTTCCTGGATTGCTATCGTCGAGAACTTCCAGCAAGCCGATGGAACAGTGACAATTCCGGATGTTTTGAGGCCATTTATGGGAATGGACCGAATTAGAGCTGATCGTTGAAATGAGACTGTACTCCGCCTCCCAGTCGCAATAAGGCTATTGTTTTCAGCATCTTATCTGAGGTACGCATTGCCAGAATGAGCCGCCTGGTTTGCATTTTTCCGCAGACTCCCCTAAACCCTTACCCTGCTTATCATTGACTGTCTGTTGTCCCTTGACTAAGATGCGCCACACGTGACTTGAATGCTCTGCAAGGGTTAGCGGCCCAAAGAGTTGGGCGCGGATGGCCGCTGCGGGAAAAGATCAAGGAGAAACGACAGATGTCCACGTTATCGAAGACTGCTCCGCAGCCTGTGGCTCCGCGCATGGTGCCCCGCGAAGACTTGAATCCGTTCCGCATCGCGCAGCTGCAATTCGACATGGCCGCTGAGTTCCTCAAGATGGACCAGGGTCTGCGGCAGATCCTGCGGACCCCGAAACGCGTGCTGGAAGTTTCCGTGCCGGTGAAAATGGATAACGGCCAGGTAAAAGTCTTCACCGGGTTCCGCGTGCAGCACAACGTGGCGCGCGGCCCGGCCAAGGGCGGTATCCGGTACCACCCCGGCGTCACGCTGGATGAAGTGAAGGCGCTGGCCGCGTGGATGACGTGGAAGACGGCCACGGTCAACATTCCCTATGGCGGCGCAAAGGGCGGAATCATCTGCGATCCCAAGCGCATGTCCAAGGGCGAGCTGGAGAGGATGACACGGCGCTACGCGTACGAGATCCTGCCCATCATCGGCCCTGAAAAAGATATCCCCGCGCCCGACGTTTACACCGATTCACAGACCATGGCCTGGATCATGGATACATACTCCATGGTTGCTGGCTTTTCTTGCCCCGCGACTGTGACCGGAAAACCGATTTCGCTTGGCGGTTCGGAAGGCCGGGGGGATGCCACCGCGCGCGGCGTCGCCTTTGTGCTGGAGGAGGCCTGCAAGGCAAAGAAAATGTCGCTACGCGGCGCGACCGTTGCCATTCAAGGGTTCGGCAATGCGGGCGCAACCGCGGCGCGGCTGCTGGCTGAAAGGAAAGCCAAAATTGTGGCCATCAGCGATTCGCGCGGCGGGGTGCACAACTCGCGCGGCATCGATCCCATCAAAGCGCTCCGGTACAAGGAGCGGTCCGGCACCGTGGTGGGCATGCCGGGAGCGTCGCGCCTCTCGAACGACGACCTTCTGACCATGAAGTGCGACATCTTGATCCCCGCCGCGCTCGAAAATGTCATCACGCTGCACAACGCGGACCAGATCAAGGCCAAGATTATTGCCGAAGCCGCAAATGGACCCACCACTCCCCACGCGGATGAGGTTCTCGCGCGACGAGGCATTTTTGTCCTGCCGGACATTCTGGCGAATGCCGGAGGCGTTACCGTCAGTTATTTTGAATGGTCGCAGGACCTGGCCGGATATTTCTGGCCGGAGAGCGATGTGAACTCGCGCCTGCAGCAGGTGATGGCGCGCGCCTTCGCCGGCGTCTTCGAGACCAGCCGCAAATACCACACGCACATGCGCAACGCCGCCTACATTTTGGCCGTGGGCCGCGTCGCCGAAGCTACCGCGGTGCGTGGATTGTTCCCGTAAGTCCAAAAACAATCTCTCAACCAGATTTGCCGCGGCGCGGAGGGCTTAGCGCCCCGCCCACGGCTAAGTTTCCTCTTGCGTGCAGCGAAAGCAGCGCGTACATTTCCATTTGCCGGCATGTCCCTTCAGCTTGGGCACGCCGGCAATTTTTGCCTCTTGCGTACAAGTTTCTGAAATGAGTGCGCGAGGAGAATTGGAAAAGGAAAAAACGAATTGAGTAATCCTTCGTCGTCCGCACCCCCGATCATTCTGGTTATCGCCGGATTTGATCCCTCGGGCGGAGCGGGCATCGCCGCGGATTTGAAAACCATCGCTGCTCTGAACTGTTATGGCGTGGCGGCCATCACCGCCGTGACCGTGCAATCCACACAGGGAGTACAGAGCGTGCACGCCATCCCCTCGGCGACGCTGCGCGCGCAACTCGATGCGTTGGCCGGCGACGTTTCGCCCTGCGCCGCCAAGATCGGCATGCTGGCCAATCGCGGCAACGCGCAGGTGGTGGCGGAATTTCTCGATCGCACTAAACTCACCAACGTAGTGCTGGATCCGGTCATCAAGCCCTCGTCCGGCGGCATCGACCTGCTCGATGCGTCGGGCGTGAAGTTCCTCGCCGAGGAGTTGTTAAAGCGCGTCTCCGTGGTGACGCCGAATATCGCCGAGGCCGCGCTGCTCAGTGGGATGGAAATCAAGGACGTGGGGGGAATGGAAGCTGCCGCGCGGCGAATTGTTGAGCGCGGTGCGAAGGCCGTGGTAATCAAGGGCGGCCACATGGAAAAACCGGTGGACGTCTTATTTGATGGAACCGAAATTCTCACGCTGGGCGGCGATCAAGTGAAGACGCAGAACACTCATGGCTCGGGATGCACGTTTGCTTCGGCCATCGCCGCGCAGCTTGCCCTGGGGCACAGCATGAGCGAAGCGGTACTCCTGGCGAAGACTTACGTGGCGAAGGCCATCGCGCATGGATTTGCGATTGGAAAGGGCGCCGGGCCGCTCGACCATTTCTACCGCACGCACCAGGAGCCGCCGATGCGCGGCGTCCACGAAGTGCCGCAGCATGGAATGCACCCAGCCGCCGAGCCCGGGGCGCACTAGGCCTGCCGATAGTTACTAGATCCCTCCCATGAAACTGATCCTCGCCTCCGCATCGCCGCGCCGCGCGGAGATTCTGGTGGCGGCAGGCATCCAGTTTGAATTGCGTCCCACAAATATTGACGAATCGCGAAAAACCGGCGAATCCATTGTGCAATTCGTGGAGCGCGTCGCGCGGTCAAAGGGAGAGTGGGGGGCCCGCGCGATACGTGTGGCAGAGCCTGCGATTGTGCTCGGCGCGGACACTGTGGTTGTGCTGGGCGACGATGTTCTCGGCAAGCCGCGTGACGCCGCAGACGCACGCGAGATGCTACTAAAACTTCGCGGCCGCGAACATCAAGTGATCACGGGTTTCGCGGCAATCCGACTTCCGGACGGCGCAACGCTCATTGGACATGAGATCACACGCGTTTGGTTCGCTGTTATGAGCGAGGCCGAAGTGGACGCCTATGTCTCCACGGGAGAGCCGCTCGACAAGGCCGGCGCATACGCAATTCAAGGACTCGCGGGGCGCTTCATCCCTCGGATTGAAGGCGACTATTTCAATGTGGTCGGATTGCCGGTCGCGCGAGTGTGGCAAGCGCTGATCGAATTGGGTTGGCCGGGCGCGAAATAATCCGCAGGGAATCCCAAACGAAACGAGCGGCCGCGCCCTTTACTCCGGGCAATGGGCCGCTCGCACAACCAGGCGCGTGTGAATTCCGCGCCACACGTTCCCCAAAAACTCTGTTACTTCTTCTCCTCAGGCGGTCCGGGAGCCGCGGGCGGCGCCTGGGTGGCGCCCGCAGTGGGCGTGCCAGCGGGAGTTCCGTGCATGCCCTCTTTGAAGCTGCGGATGCCTTCACCGAGCCCGCGCATCACCTCAGGGATTTTCCTTCCACCAAAGAAAAGGACAATAACGCCCAGAACTACCAGCCAGTGCATTGGGCCAAATTCACCCATAACCCACCTGCTTTCTGAGTCTCCCGTCAGCCAACGGGCCGGTGAGGAGACCCCACAAAGACGGCCTAAAGTATAACACGCGTGTCACCCTCGCGACGGGTGACGCCAGCCCGATCGAAATGTTCCAGTAACGGGATGGCGTACTTGCGGCTGAGTCCGGTCAAGGCCTTGAATGCCGGCACGGTGAGCCGCGGGCCACGCTCGCGCTTGTATTTTTCAAGCAACTGGACTAACTGCGTGACCGATTTTGAGTGCAGGACAATTCCTTCCGTCACCTTGACCAGCACTTTTTCGCGGAGCAGAAGCTGTAGCAAGCCGTGCGCTTTCTTGGGATTCAGGGCCAGACTTGCAATTATTTCACCGGGTTCTGGAGGCAAGAGCCCGGCCTTTTCAAAAGCGTCCTCAATTTTGCGACGGGCGTCAGCCTCCTCCGGATTCAAGTTCACGGAATGCCCGGCGAGGCCGACCGTGTCGCCCGACGCGGAAAGTTCCCCGGCTGCCACAGCCTGGGCGAGCGCTGCCTGGAAGATTTCCAGTCCCGCTTCGTGCGCCGCGCGGACGCGCAACTCTTCCTTGTTCATGCCGTCGCTTAGTGGATTCGTCTGGTGGAACTGGGCCACCGCCACGCGCAATGCATTGGCGCAGGCAGTCACGCGGGCTGTGGAGGCGAGGAAGAGCGGGGAGCGTCTCAATATTCGCAGGACTTTGTTCTTCTCCAGAGCTCCGGCCGCAGTAATCACTTCATCGGCAAGCCATGCAGTCCGGGCTAT
>JBGOTC010000007.1:0-27108 GCA_041476305.1 Terriglobia bacterium | reverse complement strand
CCGTGGGGTTGGATGTCCCGGCAGGCTGGCGCGCCTCCGGGCCGCAGGAGATCGAACTTGCAGGAGGCGGCGACAGCCTGTTGCGATTTACGGTGACGCCGCCGCAAACGATTTCCGCCGGAGATTATGAATTGAAAGCCTGGGCGCGCCGTGGCAGCGATACTTATCGCACTTCACTCACGCCGCTGCCCTCGCTTCCGGCGCGATTGTGGAGCGAGCCGGCCGTCGCGCCGGTACATGCTTTCAACGTCACCGTCCCGGCAAACCTGCGCGTGGGCTACGTCGCCGCGGATATCGATCCCGTGCCGGAGGCTCTCGGCAGGCTCGGTGTGCAGGTGGAATTGCTGGACCAGGCGGCGCTGACGTTCGCGGACCTGCGACGGTTTGACGCCATCATCGTGGGCATCCGCGCCTACGAACTGCGTAGCGATGTGATGGCGAATAACCAGCGGCTGTTGGATTATGCGAATGCCGGCGGCACGCTGATCCTGGAATATGAGCGGGACAATTTCTGGAACAACATGAGGACGCAGATCGCGCCCTATCCCGCGAGCATGCAGGGCGGCGCGTTGCGCATTACGGACGAACATTCACCGGTGCGGTTCCTGACGCCGGATTCGCCGCCGCTGAATTTCCCCAACAAGATCACGCAGGAAGATTTCAAAGGTTGGGTGCAGGAGCGCGCCAACTACCTCTGGTCGAGCTTTGATCCACATTACCAGGCGGTACTCGCCATGCAGGACCCGGGAGAAGCCGAGCTGACCGGCTCGCTCGTCTGGACGCGCTACGGCAAAGGTGTTTACATCTACGCGGCCATCGAATTCTTCCGTCAATTGCCGGAGGGCAATGCCGGGGCCTACCGGTTGTTCGTTAACCTGCTCAGCCAGTCGCGCGCGAAGTAGCAAGCCGGGACTCCGCGGACAGACAGACGGGGAATTGTTGCTGCGTTCGCGGCCCCCAGCGGATTGAACCGCTCGAAGCGAAATCCAGCCGTGCTATCTTCCTTCTCTGAGAGAAAAAGGGGGCAAGATGGCGCGCACACAGTTGAAAGCCCAAGACATTCTGAGCACGGCTGCGAAATCTCCGGCGAAAGGCGCGGCGTTTATCCTTGTTGCGGCGATGCTCGTGGCGGGAGCGGGCGCAGCCTTCGCACAAAAACCCAAGAAAGACCAATCCAAGCCGCCCGCGCCGGGGTCCGTAATTACGCTTCCGGATGAGCAAGCCATTGAGGTGGCGACGGGGGAAATGCTGGGGGCCTGGCAGATCGGCGATAGCGAAAAGATGCGCCAGTATTACGCCGAGGATGCTCTGGTGGTCAGCGGCGGATGGGAGACGCCGATTCCCGGGTGGGCTGCCTACCTTCGCGCGTACCAGGTGCAGCGGGCGCACATGCAGAGCGTGCGGTTGGAGCGGACCAACACTTTTCGCAAGGTCACAGGCAATTCCGCCTGGGCCACCTACCAGTGGGAATTCTCGGCAATTGTGGACAACAGCGCGACGATCGCGCGGGGGCACACGACGCTCGTCTTCGAGAAGCGCAACGGCCGCTGGCTCATCGTGCTGAACCACACGTCCGTTGTGAAGGAAGCGTCCGCGCCAGTGCCGGGCAGGTGAAGCGAGCCGTACCCGCGGACTTAAATGTTTGTTTGCAGGCCGTTCCAGATCCACAGGCCGATAATCGTGACGAACAGCACTCCAACGGTTATGCCCATGGCGAGAATCGGCTTGCCGAGGCGATCAAGCTTGGCGGCCAGTTCGCGCTGGTCCTGCGCACCGACGTCTTCTCCTTTGCCGCTGATAAAGAGCTGGTCTTCTTCACGGCTGGCGAGAAAACTGCGGTAGCCAAGCAAGATCAACCACAAGACGGTCAAGATCGCCCAGAGCAACAGCATCTTTCCGAGCCATCCTGTCAGCAGTGCTTCCATGGCGTCCTCCCTTTCCCGGCCGGAAGGGATCCGGCACGGGTACAACGCGAGGTCCAGGGGGCGGATTCTGGGCTGAGTATAGCACCGCTGAAGGGCCGTGGCGCGCAAGGCCCCCCGCGGAGCCAGGCAAAAAGCGGCCCCGGTGAAAGCAGGTCGCGTTGACAAAGATTGGAGCGGAGGGCAGAATTCTTTTGCCTCGTTTTACCGCACGAAGTGCCCAAGTGGCGGAATTGGCAGACGCGCTAGATTCAGGTTCTAGTGGTCGAAAGGCCGTGGAGGTTCGAGTCCTCTCTTGGGCACCAAAGTCTTCATAGGGCAAATGGATTCGCACTCGCAGCAAACACAACCGCAATATACCGACAGAAGCGCTGGTTCATCCGCAGCCATCCAGTTATTCCTAAAGATGGTGTTGGTGGCGCTCGCGGTGCGTTTCATTGTTGCCCTCTTCAGCTACCGCTACCTGCTGGACACTTCCGAGGACTATTTTTCCTTCGGCTGGGAAGTGGGGCGCGTGGCGAAGTCGCTGGCGCTGGGCCACGGTTTCAGCTCACCCTACCAGGGCGATTCGGGCCCCACGGCGGCGCTGCCCCCGCTCTATCCCATCTTCGTCGCCGGGATTTTCAAACTGTTTGGGATTTACACCAAGGCCTCCGCGCTGGTGATCCTCACCATCCAGAGCGTGACATCCGCACTGACGTGCGTTCCGGTCTTCCACATCGCGCGGCGGACATTTGGTCCCCGCGTGGCGAGGATCGCCGGCTGGACCTGGGCGGTGTTTCCCTACGCGGTATTCATCTCCGCGGCGACCATCTGGTCCACGAGCCTCTCGGCGCTGCTGCTCGCGCTGCTCTTTCTGTTGGCGCTGCGCCTTGCGGAAGGAGCGGGCTGGCGAGCCTGGTTGTGGCTGGGCTTGCTCGGCGGCGTAATCGGTTTGACCAATCCCACCATACTGCCCGTCGTCGCGGCCCTGGTCATCTGGGCATGGTTCCGCTTGCGGCGGCGAGGGGTGAGTATTGTGCCTCAGGCAACAGTCGCGGCCGTGATCGCCCTTTTGTGCATCTCACCATGGGTCGTGCGCAACTTTCACGCTTTCGGGCGGTTCATTCCCATGAGATCGAATTTGGGGCTTCATCTCTACGTGGGCAATTCATTGGACACCAGCGAATACTGGCACGCAGAAAAAGATCCGCCGCACAGCGCGGCGGAAATGGAGGAGATGAAACGGTTGGGCGAGATCGATTATATGGCGCGCAAGAAACAAATGGCGTATGATTTCATCCAGGCACACCCAGCCACTTACATCTATCTGGTTTTCAAGCGCATCTGCTATTTCTGGACAGGCTCCTGGAACCTGACGCCGGAGTTTCTGAAGTCCAATTTGGGCGAAGCAGGGAATATTCCCGTCTGCACGGCCGTTTCCGTGCTCGCGCTCGCCGGGCTGCGGCGGTTGTTTCGCCGCGATGGAGCGATGGCCTGGGCTTTCGCCTTGTGTTTTATTATTTATCCGTTACTTTATTATATGACTACCTACGAGATTCCATACCGTCATCCGCTGGACCCGCTTTTTGTTGTGTTGGGGGTCGCCGGGGTCGCGGGGAATGCTGGAAAGGCAGCGCACTCATATGATTCAGGGAAAAAGCATCGCAGTGGTAATGCCGGCCTATAACGCCGCCAAGACCCTGGAACAAACCGTCCTCGAACTTCCCGACAGCGTGGATATCAAGATCTTAGTGGACGACGGAAGCACGGACAGCACGGTGAGGATCGCCCGCGACCTGGGCCTGGATGTATTTGTCCATCAGAGGAATTACGGCTACGGGAGGAACCAGCAGACCTGTTACCGGGAGGCGCTGGCCGCGGGCGCGGACATTATCGTGATGGTGCATCCCGACTATCAATACACGCCGCATCTGGTGAATGCGATGGCCAGCATGATCGCCTGCGGCGAGTATGATGTCGTGCTCGCATCGCGAATCCTGGGCGGAGGCGCCCTCAAGGGTGGGATGCCGCTCTATAAGTATGTCGCGAACCGGTTTCTGACCGCCTTCCAGAACCTGATTACCGGGGCCAAGCTCTCCGAATATCACAGCGGCTTCCGCGCCTTCAGCCGGGAGGTTCTGGAGAGCCTGCCCCTCCTTGAGAATTCAGATGACTTCGTCTTTGACAACGAAATGCTGGCGCAGTCCATCTTTTTCGGTTACCGCATCGGCGAGATTTCCTGCCCGACGAAGTATTTTCCGGAAGCCTCCTCGATCTATTTTGGACGGAGCGTAAAATATGGCTTTGGAGTGATCGCCACGACCCTGAAGTATCGCCTGCAGAGGTGGGGACTCGCGCGCTACAGGATTTTCAGCGCGGAAGGCAGGAAGCTCCCGCTCGCCTACTATGAGCCCGCTGCGCCAAGTGCCGCGGCAGAGAACGTCCCCGAAGAAACCGTGCATCTCGGAAAACGTTAGGCAAGGTTCTTCTCGCGCTTGAACGCGTCGAATTTCTCCAGGAATCGGTCAATATCGTTCTTCAACAAGTAATAGGGAGTGCAGAGCCGTAGCTTGGAGGGCTGGCTCCCACGGATGCGGATATTGTGCATCTTCCACATCCAGGTCTCGAGTTCCATGCGGTTGATGGGCGGCACGTTCACCGTGGCGATGGCGCAGCGCATGGCCGGGTCCGGCGAAGTGATGGATTCGGCCCCGCGCTTCACCATCTCCGCGTTAATGTAATCGGCCATCTGGCGGTGGCGGCGCTCGATGCGCTCCATTCCAATCTGGTTTGCAAGTTCAATCGCCGCGCGCATGCCGTACAGCAGGGGATAATTCGCGGTGCCGAAGTGCTGGAAGCGCTCGACGGTGGGCATAGTGTCCCAGCCGCCGGTGACGATGGTGCTCCAGACGCGGTCCACCACTTCCGCTCGCAGGAAAAGCATGCCGGTGCCTTTCGGCGCGACCAGCCACTTGTGCGGGCTGGTGGTGTAGGCGTCGCAGCCGATTTCGTGCAGGCGCAACGGCATCATGCCGATCACCTGCGCCCCGTCCACCACGCTCAGAATTCCCTTTGAGCGGGCCAGCGCACAAAGTTCTTTCGCGGGCAGCACGGTGCCGGTGTCGGTGGTGATGTGGCTGAAAAATATTACGCGCGGGCGCGGCGTGATGGCGTCATTGAACAGGTTCAGCACTTGCGCGGGATTCAAGACCGGCCGCGGCAAGGTCACTTTCTTCATGACGATGCCATAGCGCTTGGCTTTCAACTCCCAAGGGGAATAGCCGCTGCCGTGTTCCTGGTCGGTGGTCAAGATTTCGTCGCCGGCCTTCATATCCAGTCCGTTGGCGACATAGTTGTTGGCCTCTGTGGCGTTGCGCACCATGGCGATTTCTTCGCGTCCGCATCCCACGAAGGCCGCCAGCGGCTCGCGGAATTCGTTCCGCGCGGAGTAGCCCCACAAGGGATAGTCCTCCGGGTCCTCCTGCTCCATTTTTTCCGAGTCGGTGAAGGCGTCGAACACGGCCTTCAGCACCGGCGCGGGGCAGGACCCCACCGTGCCGGCGTTCAGGTACACCTCGTCCTCGGGAATCAGGAACTGTTTTCGCACGCCGGCCCAGTAGGAGTCCTCGTTGGTCTGGAAAAGTGAGGAAGGCGGCAGTTCCCTTGGCGCGGCGGCCATTCGTGCAAGGAACGAATCGCTGAAGAGTGCCGCGGCGGCGATACCGGCTCCCGCGAATCCTGCGGCGCTGAATAGAAAATTCCGGCGATTGAACACGAAACACCTCGGGGCGCATTTCGTAGTAACGGCGCTGGCGGGATGCTATCCCTTGCAGGGGGCCGGAGCAAGGGCGGACACCAAGGACAAGATGCGATGCACTTGTCAGAGAGCGGTAGGCCCACCGCGCTCGATTTGGAAAACTCGAAGGGAAGGCTTGATGGTGAGCCCCTGCGCCAGGATGGAAAAGATCACCACGCCGAAGGTCAAGTCCAGTATTTGGTCACGATAGGGCAGAGAACTATCCAGGCTCAGCGCCATGGCGAGCGCCACCGAACCGCGCAGCCCTCCCCACACCGCAAGATGTTGCCAGCGAATCGGAATTTTCTCGGCGAAGAGATTGCTAACCGAAAGTAACGGGTACACGGAAACAATCCGCCCAAGGAGCACCGCCACAATCGCGAGGAGGATCGGGTGCCAGAAGTGAAAAAGCTCCCCCACACGCACTTCCAGCCCAATGAGGAGGAACACCAGCGAGTTGATGACGAAAGCAAGGTACTCCCAGAAAGATTGCATCGCCACGCGCGTGCTGTCGCTCATCCCCTTGGCCGCGCCGAAGTTGCCGAGCATCAACCCCGCAGAACAAGTTGCAATCACGCCCGACAAGTGCAGGTCGTGTGCCAATAAAAAACTTCCATAGGCAAGAATCGTAGTCAGCGTGATTTCGATCTGCGGATCGTCAATCCTTTCGGTAACCTTGCTGACCAGGAAGCCCAGTGCGATTCCCACCACCGCTCCGCCGGCCACAGCGAGAACAAACTGCCCCGCGCCTTTCGCCAGTCCCAGATTTCCGGCAACAATTCCTGCCAGCACAATCTGGAAGAGGACGACGGCTGTTCCATCGTTCAGCAAGCTCTCGCCTTCAATAATGAGGGTCAATCGGGGACTTACTTTCAGGTCCTTGAAAATCGCAAGCACCGATATGGGGTCGGTGGCGGAAACGATCGCGCCGAAGAGCAGCGCCAGCATAAGCGGCATGCCGGCCGTCCAATAAATGAAGTAGCCGGTCACGAGCGCGGCAATCAGAACCCCCAGTGTGGCCAGCAAGAGCAGCGGCGCCCAATCCTTCATCAGGTCACGCAGATTCAGTTTCACGCTGCCCTCAAAAATCAGCGCGGGAAGAAACAGAATCAGGATCACATCGGAGGTAAGCCACTCCGGACGGTTTCCCGCGTGCAGCGGCGCGAGAAGAGGCAGGCGCACCGCTCCCAGAAGCAATCCGCCCAGAACGAGGCAGACCGTATAAGGGATGCGCAGGTGCTTCGCCAGCACCGCGATCACCGAGGCGGCGATCAGCAGCCAGATCAGGAACTGTACGGCTGAAGTAGGGGTCATCACATTTGCGCTCAAGCAATGGCAGGTACAGGTTAAGATGCGACTCTATTTGCAAAATACTTCCGCGGCAAGCAGAACCGGAAGGCGCGAGGAATATTTCGGTAGCCCGGGGCATGGCTTTTCTCCGTCTTCCACAGCCTGCCCACAAAACAATACCGCTCCTCTACTATCGGCGATAGAATCCGTCCGCACTTCATAGCCTCACCACTTGACCGCGGAGGAATTGGAAAATGCGATCGAAAAAGCAAAGCGCCCGTCGAACCCTGTTCACCCTGGCTATTCTTGTCGTGCTGGGCGTGGTTGTTGCCGGCGCGCAAACCTTTGATTCCAGTTTGTGGAGGCCGCTACGCTGGCGCTCCATCGGGCCCATGCGCGGCGGGCGCGCGCTGGCCGTCTCCGGCGTGCCGGGGAATCCGGATGTGTATTACTTCGGCGCGGTCGCGGGCGGCGTTTGGAAGACCACCAACGGCGGAGAGAATTGGACGCCCATGACCGACAGCACGGACATCCGTTCCGTCGGCGCCATCGCTGTCGCGCCTTCCGACCCCAACGTCATCTATGTCGGCACCGGCGAATCCTGCATCCGCGGCGACGTCTCCTATGGCGATGGCATGTGGAAGTCCACCGACGCGGGCAAGACCTGGATGCACATCGGCCTGGAAGATACGCACCACATCGCGCGGATTGCCGTGGACCCGCGCAACGCGGACGTTGTCCTGGTGGCGGCGCTGGGCCACGCCTTCGGGCCGAATGCCGAGCGCGGCGTTTTCCGCTCCACGGACGGCGGCAAGACCTGGGCGAAATCTCTGTTCAAAGATGACAAGACCGGCGCGATTGATATTTCCATGGACCCCAACAACCCGCGCATTGTCTTCGCGGCGCTCTACCAATTTGTGCGCATGCCCTGGGGATTTGAAAGCGGCGGACCCGGCAGCGGACTCTATCGCTCCACGGATGGAGGCGCGACCTGGACACAGCTGCGCGGCCGCGGCCTGCCCGGTGGCACACTGGGACGCATCGGGCTTTCCGTTTCCGGCGCGGACGGCAACCGCGTGTACGCTATCATCGAGGCCGAGCGCGGAGGCGTCTACCGCTCCGACAACGGCGGCGATTCCTGGCAATTCCTGACCGGCGACCACAACCTCACCCAGCGCTCCTGGTATTTCCACCACATCTTCGCCGACACCAAGAATCCGGACGTGCTGTACGTACTCAACACCGGGATTCTGCGCTCCATGGACGGAGGCCGCACCTTCACCGGCATGCGCGCGCCGCACGGCGATAACCACGGTTTGTGGATTGACCCCACGAACGCCGATTGGATCATCAACAGCAACGACGGCGGCGCGACGGTCACGCACAACGGCGGACGGACGTGGACCGGCGAAGACAACCAGCCCACGGCGGAGTTCTATCACGTGGACACGGATTCGAGATTTCCTTACCTGGTGTACGGCGCACAGCAGGACAACTCCACCGTGGCCATTTCCAGCCGCGGTGGCGGCCGCGGAGGGAACGACTTCTACTCCGTGGGCGGCGGTGAATCAGGCTGGGTGGTGCCGAAGCGCGACAATCCGGAGATCACTTACGGAGGCTCCTACGACGGCCTGCTTACGATGTACAACCATGCGACGGATGAATTCCGCGACATTAACCCCTGGCCGCTGAACCCCATGGGCTCGGGCGCCGCGGAACTGGTGCACCGCTTCCAATGGACATTTCCGATTGCGACCTCGCCGCACGATCCCAACATTCTCTACACCGCCTCGCAGTACGTGCTGATGAGCAACAACGCCGGGTCGAGCTGGAAGAAAATCAGCGGAGACCTGACGCGCAATGACAAATCGAAGCAGGGCCCCGCGGGCGGCTCGCTTTCGCATGACAACACCAGTGTCGAGTATTACGACACAGTGTTCTGCATCGCGGAGTCCCCCATTACAAAAGGTGAGATCTGGATTGGCACGGACGACGGCTTGGTGCAACTGACACGCGATGGCGGCGCAACGTGGACGAACGTCACGCCAAAGGACATGCCGCAATGGATCAAAGTCAGCATCGTGAATCCTTCGGCGGTCGCGGACGGTACGGCCTACATCGCGCTCGATGGGCAGAAGCTCGATGACGTGCATCCGTACATTTACAAGACCTCTGACTTCGGAAAGACGTGGACGAAGATTGTAAACGGCATCCCCGACGGTTCCTTCGTACATTCCGTGAAGGCCGATCCGAAACGCAAAGGGTTACTCTTCGCCGGGACGGAATCCGGCGTTTATGTTTCGCTCGACGACGGCGCGAATTGGAAATCCCTGCGCGTGAACATGCCCAACACTCCGGTGCATGACCTAGTCATCAAGGACAATGACCTGGTGATCGCCACCCACGGGCGCTCGTTCTACATCATGGACAACATTTCGCCGCTGCGTGAGATGTCTTCCGAGGCCATGAATGCCGAGGCCAGCCTGTTCACTCCGGTCGCGGCGATTCGCAACCGCGGCGGAATGACGGTGGACTACTGGCTGAAGGCCGCGCCGGAGCAGCCGGTCAAAATAGAAATCTCCGACAAATCCGGCAAGGTGATCCGCACATTCACCGGACGCGGTCGCGGCGCCGGAGCTCCGGGCGAGGAAGACGCAACTGCTCAGGGTGGCGGACGCGGTGGATTCGGCGGCGGTGGCGCGACGCCCACGGGAACGCCTGGCCTCAACCGCTTCACGTGGGACATGCGCACCGAACCGCCCAGCCAGGTTCCCGGCGCGGTCTATTGGGCGGGGCGCGGCGGCGGCGCAATCGTTTCTACCGGGGATTACACCGTGAAGCTGACCGTGAACGGCAAGACCTACACCGGTAAGGCGCAGGTGACCACCGACCCGCGCATTCACGCTCCGCAGGCCGACCTCGACAAACAATTCGAGTTCGCCACGCGCATCAATGAACGCGTCACCGCCGGCCACGACGCCATCAATCAGATCCGCGGTCTGCGGCAGCAAATTGACTTGCTGCACCAGCGCCTCGCGGCCACGCCGGAAAACAAACCGGTGCTCGATGCCGCCGACGCGCTGAACAAAAAGATGACGGAGGTCGAGGAGGAGCTGATCCAGGTGAAATCAACGGCCGGAGAGGACGCATTGAACTTCCCCATCCGCGTGGTGAACCAGCTCGTCGCGCTGTTCGGAGTGGTCGAGGGCGGAGACGCGGCGCCGACCGCGCAATCCTACGAAGTCTTCGATGTCCTCAACGCGAAACTCACCACGTCCCTTGCGAAGTGGGATGACATTCAGAAGAAGGAACTGGCCGACTTCAACGCCAAGATGCGCCAGGCCAACATCCCGGGGATTTCAGTGCCTCCGGCGCGGCCTGCTGCTACTGGCGGCCGCGGCGGCAGAGGGAATTAGTCCGGAAAATAAGAGGAGGCGGCCCAGGTCTAGCCGCCTCCCCGTTGTCCCTTTTCGGGGACGCCGCGCGGTCCGTCGGAGGAGGCACGCGCGGTTTATGTTGTTCTGCCTCCTTCAAACCCGGAGTTCCGCGAAAAGTTGCGGCTAGCGCCCTCTTGCCCGGTAGAATGTTCACAGCCCTTCCATGAAACGAAGAAGACCCCCACGCTCCCCCGACGATGACCGCGACCGTCACCCTGTTCCGAGCGAACAGGACCTGATCGCCGAGCTTTCCAAAGCAACCCACCCCATGAGCCTGCGCGAAATTGCAGGAAAACTTGAGCTGCGCCACCACGGACGCAGGGCGCTGGCCAAGATGATTGTGCGTTTGCGGCGCCGCGGCGAGGTGGAAGAAGTCCTCCACGGAAGGTTCGTGCTCGTCACTGGCAGCGGACGCCGCACGCAGCCCACTTCCGCCGGAGGCGGCAAGCCAGCGACCGTTGTTGAGCGGCCTCGCGGGGCGCCTCCCGTCGCGCCGAAGTCAGAGGCAGGTTTGCTCCGCGGGCGGCTCGTGGCGCACCAGGATGGTTACGGTTTCGTGGTGCTCGACGAGCCCGCCAAGGGAATGGATGGCGATCTATTCATCGGGCGCGATGCCATGGGCGACGCGATGCACGGGGATCGCGTCGCCGCGCGCATCGAACGCCGCGACCCCGCGCGCCGTGGCCGCGTGGAGGGCCGCATTGTGCGCGTGGTGGCCCGCGCCCATTCCACCGTTGTGGGATTGTTCCGCTATGGCCCGCACGGAAATCTCGTGCTGCCGTATGAAGCTCGGCTCGCCGAGATTGTTATCCCGCCCGGCGAAGAAATGCCGGAGGCGCTGGCTGCGAAATTGGGAATCGCGCGTCCCGCGGGCCCGCGGGCGCGGCTTCCGCAACTGGATGGCGCCGTGGTAAACGTGGAAGTCCTACGTTTTCCAACCGGAGGCGTGCCCGCCGCGGGGCGCGTGGTTGAAATTGTCGGGCACCCCGGCGACATGGGAGTGGACATTGAAATTATCCTGCGGAAGCACCACATCCCCATTGAGTTTCCTCCCGAAGCGCTCGGCGAGGCGGAATCGGTAGCTCATGCGCCCGGCGAGAAGGAACTTGCGGGGCGCCGCGACTTCCGGAAATTGCCCATCGTGACCATCGACGGAGAAACCGCGCGTGATTTTGACGACGCGGTTTACGTTGAGCGCAACGCCAACGGCTGGCAATTGCAAGTTCACATTGCCGACGTGGCGCATTATGTCCTGCCCGGCTCCGCCCTGGATCGTGAAGCCAGGCTCCGCGGCACGTCAGTTTATTTTCCCGACCGCGCCGTACCCATGCTCCCGGAAGCGCTATCCAACGATGTTTGCTCGCTCAAGCCTGCCGTGGACCGCCTGGTGATGAGCGTAGTCATGACGCTCGACGCGAATGGTGAAATTACCGGAGCCGATTACACGCCCGGCGTCATCCATTCCGCCGCGCGCATGACCTACACCGACGTCGCGAAAGTAATCGATGGCGATCCCGAAGCGGCGAAGAAATACTCACACCTGGCGAAACATTTCCTCGACATGCGCGATCTTGCCCATGTGCTGAATGCGCGCCGCCGCCGGCTGGGCTCCATTGATTTCGACCTGCCCGAGCCGGTCATCGAGTTCGATCCCGGCGGGCGCATGACCAACATCGTGCGTAGCGTGAGGAATGACGCCCACCGGCTCATCGAGGAGTTCATGCTCGCGGCGAATCAAACTGTGGCGCATCTTCTGCTGCAGCGCGGGCTGGGGTTCCTCAGCCGCGTGCACGAAAAACCCGACGCGAAGAAAGTGATTGAGTTTGAGGAGCTTGCGCATGCCTTCGGCTACTCGCTGGGCATTCCCGGCCTGGCGGAGCGCCGTGTGCAAGTGCGGCACGCAACGGTGATGCCGAAGGGACGCCAGGGGCGCTCAGGACGCGGCAGCCGGGAGCGGTCCATGTTTATTTCGCAACCGGAGATCGGTGAGATCGATATCCGGCCGCAACACTACCAGCGGCTGACGGACAAAATCGCAGGCAAGCCGGAAGAGCGAATCGTTTCTTATCTTATGCTGCGCTCGCTGAAACAGGCGCGCTACGACGCGCAGCCGCTCGGCCATTTCGCGCTGGCTTTTACGGAGTACGCTCATTTCACCTCACCGATCCGGCGCTACCCGGACTTGATCGTCCATCGCGTGCTGAAGTGGGCGCTCGCGAACCTGCCAGGAGCGCGCACAGCGGCGGAGAATGCTCGCGGGCCCTACCGTGAAGCGGAACTCGACGCCATGGCCGCGGAATCTTCCGATGCCGAACGCCGCTCCGTCACCGCTGAACGCGAACTAATGGATTGGAAGACGGCGCAGTTCATGGAGGGCCGGCTGGGCGAGGAATTTGAAGCCCTGGTGATCTCCGTGCAGAAGTTTGGATTCTTCGTCGAACTGATGGAAGTTTTTGTCGAAGGGCTGGTGCCGCTGAACCGGCTGGAAGAACAGATCGGCGAGCGGTGCATGTATCGCGAGCGCGACCACACCATTGTCGCCGCGGGCTCCACGCATAGCCGCCGCTCAAGCGACTCCCGCGCCTGGCGGCTGGGGGACCGCATTCACGTGGTCGCCGAGAGGATTGATCCGCTACGCCGCCGCGTTGAGTTTGCCCTGGCAGGAGTCTGAGCTGGTGTTTAACGCCGCCGCCGCGATTTTGACCGCGTGCGTTTGCGCGGCTTCGCGCGACCCCTTTTTCCCGGCGCATTCGCCGCCGCAAGTTCACGCCGTCGCGTACGCGCCCATCCCGGCTTGTTGGTCTGCCGTCCGCGTGCTACCGCAAGCGAGTCAGGCGGCACGTTTTCGGTGATTACAGACCCCGCGGCAATGTAGGCTCCGTCCCCCACGCGCACCGGCGCGACCAGCGCCGTGTCGCTTCCAATGAACACGCGTTTGCCGATGGTGGTGGGGTTCTTGCGGATGCCGTCGTAGTTGCAGGTAATCGTTCCCGCGCCCACGTTGGTTCCTTCTCCAATGCGCGCGTCGCCCAGGTAGCTCAAGTGCATGGCCTTCGCGCCGCGTCCCAGGAACGTTTTTTTCGCCTCGACAAAATTCCCGATGCGCGCGCCCTCGCTCAGCTCCACGCCTTCGCGGAAATGGGAGAAGGGCCCCACTTGCGCGCCCGCCGCGATCTTGCTGGCATTCACCACACAATAGGGCTTCACGATCACGCCGTCGCCGGCCACGGTGTCGCGCAGGATGCTGCCCGCGCCGATGCGGCAATTCGCACCGATCCGCGTCTTGCCCAGAAGTTGCACGCCCGCGTCGAGCACGGAGTCGGCTCCCACGGTCACATCGGGATCAACCACCACGCTCTCCGGAAACTGAATGGTCACGCCCGAAGCCATCAACGAATCCGCAGCGCGGCGGCGTAGCGTCCGGTCCACTTCAGCAAGTTCCGCGCGCGTATTGCATCCGAGGATTTCGCCCGCGTCGCTGGTCACCCGGGCCATCACAGATTCACCGTCCGCGGTGAGCATTCCGATGGAGTCCGTCAGGTAAATCTCGCGGTGAGCGTTATCCGGCCGCACCCGCGCGAGCGCGGGCCAGAGCTTCGCCAGCGTGAAACAATAAATGCTGGAGTTCACCTCGTTGATTTCGCGCTGGTCTTCGGCGAGCTTTGATTGCTCCACGATCGCGGCCACGCGTCCATCCTCGCGCCGCAGGATGCGCCCGTAACCTGCTGGGTCGGCCAGCACCGCGGTGAGCAGCGTGGCGGCCGCTCCGCTTTCGATGTGCGCGCGCATCAGCGCTTTCAATGTCTCCGCGCGGACCAGCGGCGCATCCCCCGGCAACACCAGCGCATGCTGCGCTCCGCCCACACTTCGTCTCGCCACCAGAAGCGCATGACCCGTTCCGCGCTGCGGCTGCTGCAGCACGGTCTTCGCGCCAAACGGCACGACCACTTCCTGAACTTGTTCCGCCTGGTGTCCCACCACGACATTCACGCCGCGCGCCCCAAGTCCTTTGCATGCGCGGACCGCATGTTCGATCAACGTGCGCCCCCCGGCGCGATGCAGCACTTTTGCCAAATTTGATTTGAGCCGCGTGCCTTTGCCCGCCCCCAGGACAATGACCGCGAAATCATTCTTTGCCATAGCAGCGATTCTCGCCTTTTGCGCCATTTTTGACAATCTATCGCGAGAGGGCCATTCCGGGCGCGCCAATATTGACGGGATCTTGCCGGGTCCGGCGAACAGACGGGATGGCCCGCATCTTACAGAAAACACAGACCATAACAGGAAGACGTGTCCTCGGACATTGTGCTTTTCTCCCGCACAACCTTGCCCTGTTTTGGTGCATCAGAATTTGAGTACCTGGCTGTGCGCCAGTTGCAGTCCGCGGCCCCCACCCCCGCCTGACTGCATTGTTTGTAGGGCGGGGCGGTTCGGTTTCACGTCCGCCCCAAAAAACCAAATGGGAGGAATCCATATAATGATGCGTAGAATCGTGTGTCTCCTCGTGGTTTCGTTGGCGTTGGGATTCGCTGCCAGTGCGCAGAACACCGCGGACATCTACCTCGGCTATTCCTATACCCGGCAACAGTACGGGAACGGGATCAACAACTTCAATCTGAATGGCGGCATCGCCCAGTGGACTTTCTCGCCCAACTGGTTCGGGTTCGTTACGGAGTTCGGCGCGTCGAACGTCAACACGATTAACGGTGCTCCGGCGTCGGGCCAGCTTTACACTTACATGGGCGGCCCGCGGCTTTCCTTCCGCCACGGCCCGCTGCAGCCCTATGTCCAGGCTCTGTTTGGCGGCGCGCACCTTACGTCATCTCTGCAGGCCGCTCTCGGCGCTTCCTCTGCAAACAGCTTTGCGATGGCCGTGGGCGGTGGGTTGGACTTGAGGGTGAGCAAGCATTTCGCGGTCAGGCTCGCGCAGGCGGATTACCTGATGACGCGCCTCAACAGTCCGACCAACATCCGGTTCACGCAGAATAACCTCCGTTATTCCGCGGGAATCGTGTTCAGGTTCTGAGCGGGTTCCAGCAACTGCCCTTTCTGTGAAAGCAGCCGGGGCGCCTCGTGCCGCAAACGTTGAAACGTTCGCAAGGTCAGGCGCACGGCGCCCCGGTTTTTTATTTGTCTGCGGGTTTTGTGATTCTGTCGAATGAAGCCGGACAGATGGCTACGCCGTGCGCAGCGTTGCCCCGAGGCCTTTGGTGAGCGCCGCGGCAATTTTCGCGGAATAATCCTTGAGCTGTGCTTCGGTCAGCGTGGCCTCAAAGCTCTGCAGCGTCACGCGCACCAGCAGGGAATATTGCCCCGCGGGGATCTGCCCGCCCCGGAACAAATCCACCGCTTCGACATTCGTAAGCCCGGGGATCTCCAGTCCGCGGATTTCCGCGGCCACTTGCGCGAATGTGGTTCCCTCCGCGAGGACCAGCGAGAAATCGCGCTCCACATGCGGATAGCGGCTGATGGGTTGATAGCGCAACGCCTTGCGCGCAGCCGCGCATGCCACATAGAACGGTTCCAGCAGGATTTCCGCCACGAAAATCTCCTGCCGCAGTTTCAGTTTTTCGGCAACGGTGCGCGCCAATTGACCTGCGAGGCCAACGGCCTCTCCGGCTTTGCCGTCACCCACTCCGAATGTCGCGGACCGCGCCGGATGCAACCACGCCGGCGCACCGGCGGTCCAGCGAAGCCCGCCCGCCAATTCGCCCAGGCGGTCGAGATCGCCTCTCAAATCCGCGAAAGAATACTCGCGCGGAGTTTCAGCCACTCCCTTTTCGCGCGCCAGGCCGGAGGCGCCGATGGTCAAAATCGCGCGCTCCTCGGGAACCTTTCCGTTCCATCGGTAGGCGCGGCCAATTTCAAACAGCCGCAAGTTCCGCTGTCCGCGGTTTAGATTCCATTCCAGCGCGCCGGTCATGCTGGCCATTCCCGAAGTGCGCATCACCGAAGCATCTTCCGCGAGCGGGTTTGCCAGATGCACCGGCGCATCGCTCTCCGCGCGGAACGCGGTATCGCGCGCCGGGTCCACAATCGGAATGGTCAGGATTTCCTGATAACCGAGCCCGAGCAGCCGCGCGCGCAGCCGATCCTCCGCTTCCGCATGCGGCAAACGCGCAGCGGGAGTCTTCGCCGCTGGAAATCGCGGAGCGAATTTGTCCAGTCCGTAATGCCGGGCCACTTCCTCGATCAAATCTGTTTCACGCGTCACATCCGCGCGCCACGACGGCTGGCAACATTCCCACACCGCGTCGGGTGAATTCGCGGCGGCCCCGCCCCTGCGCTTTGGCGCAAAACCGAGCGCGCCGAGGATCGCTTCAATTTCCACGTCCGGCACATCCGCGCCCATCACCCGCAACAGTTCGCGTCGCGAGAGCATCATCACGCCCGATTCCGCGTGGCCCGGATAAACATCCACCACGCCCGCGAGAATTTCTCCGCCGGCAATTTGCTGGATCAATTCCGCGCAGCGCCGCGACGCCAGCTCCGCCATCTCCGGATCGGCGCCGCGCTCGAAGCGCATGGAAGCCTCTGTCCGCAGGCCCAGCATCTTCGATGTGCGCCGCAGGGAGACAGCCTCAAACCACGCGGATTCCAGCAATATGTTGCGGCTGGCAAAACCTATTTCAGAATCCTGCCCGCCCATCACGCCGCCGATGGCCACGGCGCGCGCGGCGTCGGCAATCACGCACATGTCCGTGGTCAGTGCGCGCTCCATGCCATCGAGCGTCTTCATTTTTTCGCCGCGGTTCGCGCGCCGCACCACGATGCGATGCTCCGCAATCTTGTCGTAATCGAAGGCGTGCAGCGGGTGGCCCAGCTCCAGCAGGACGTAGTTTGTCGCGTCCACAACATTATTGATGGAAGTTTGCCCCAGCGCCTCGAGACGCTTTCGCAGCCACTCGGGAGAAGGCGCGACCTTCACTCCGCGCAATACACGCGCTGTATAGCGGCCGCAGAGTTCCGGGCACGCAATTTCCACGCGAGCGGCGCCGGAGGCCTTGTCGGCGGCTTCGGTAAACTTCGGCTGCACGGATTTCAACGGCAGGCGGTAAATCGCCGCCACCTCGCGCGCCACACCGTAGTGACCCATGCAATCCGGCCGGTTGATGGTGATTTCCGCGTCGAAGATCGCACCCGAGGGAGTCTCCTCGACGGAATCAATGGCCGTGCCGGAGAGTGAAAGCCGCGAGCGCAGCTCCGCCGCGGACGCTTTCACGTCCACAAGCTCCTTCAGCCAGTCGTAAAGAATCTTCATCGCGGGTCCATTTATGGAAACTGGCGCAGGAAGCGCACGTCATTCTGAAAAAACACCTGCAGGTCGCTGATGCCGAACTTCAGCATCGCCAGGCGGTCAATCCCGATCCCGAAAGCAAAACCGTTCAGCTTCGCCGCGTCGTACTTCACGAAGCCATACACCGCGGGATCCACCATCCCCGCCCCGAATAGTTCAATCCACCCGGAGCCCTTGCACTTCGAGCAGTTCGCGCCCGACCCCGCCGTGCCCGTGCCGTTACAGAAAATGCACGACGCGTCGAATTCCACGGAAGGCTCCGTGAAAGGGAAGTAGCTTGGGCGGAAACGCGATTTCGTGCCCGGCCCGAAAAATTCCCGGACGAAATAATCAATCGTGCCGGCGAAATCGCAGAAGGTCAGGTCCGTATCCACCGCCAGCCCTTCCACCTGGTGGAACGCGAAGGAATGGGTTGCGTCCGGGTTGTCGCGGCGGTACACGCGTCCCGGCACAATGATGCGCACCGGGGGCTTCTGTTTCTCCATGGTACGGATCTGCATTGGTGAAGTGTGCGTGCGCAGCAAGCGCGTCTCCGCGCCCGGCCGCGCTTCCATGTAGAACGTGTCCATGTTGTCGCGGGCCGGATGAAACTCCGGAATGTTGAGCGCCTCAAAATTGTAGTAGGGCGTCTCGATTTCCGGCCCCGCGACCACCTGGTAGCCCATGGCCAGAAAGATTCGCTCCACCTCCTCAAACGTCTGCCGGATGGGGTGGCGCGTTCCCACCGGACGCATTACACCCGGCAGCGAGAGGTCCACGCGCTCGCGCGTCAACGCGGATTGCTCTGACGCCGCTTCGATCGCGCGATGACGTTCTTCGATCACCGCTTCAACGTGCGCGCGCAATTCATTCAGCGCCTGGCCGACCGCCTTCTTCAAATCCGGCGTCGGCGCAGCCTTCAACCAGTTCTCCGTCACCGCGGCGAGCGCGCCGGACTTGCGCCCCAGCCAAGTGTCGCGGAAGGATTTCCAGGAGTTTTCGTCCGTCGCGGCTGCGGCGCTGCCGTCAAACGCCTGGCGCAGCGCTCCGAAGAGAGGCGCAAGCTGCTCGGGCGACTTCACGGCGAGTTGCGCGAGCGTTTGCGAAACGTTTTTGAGTGATTCCGCCATGGCCTTGGAAGTACGACAGATTACACCATCGCCCACGAATCCTGTAGTGCGGAGCATGCAGCAATCAGCGCGAGGAGGAATGTTCTAGAGATCGAGATACACGCGCGCCCGCCAGCCATCGGCTGTTCGCTCCACCGCGAACTGATGATAGGTGACCGCTTTGATGGAGACGCCTGTGCGGTGCGGCGCGCGGTCGAGGGGTTCTCCGTAAACCGCGCCCGTCACGCGGCCTTTCTCGAGCACCGTGACCTCCGCGCGCCGCAGCACCAGCCGCTCTGCATCCATGATCGCCAGAATCTCCGCGAGCCAGCCATAGAGCAGCGACTCCGTGTCTTCGCCGATAACCGAGATGCTGCGGCGCTCCGTTTCGCGGACGCCGTCCGGCTCGCACGCCAGCGTGATCATTGCCAGCGCCGCGTTCGCAAACAGTTCTTCGAGCGTCGCGCCGTAGGCAAGAAAGCCCACATCGGCGGGATGCTCCAGGATTTCAAACGGGCGCGCCATGGCAGCGATTCTACTCCGCCGCGGCGGCGAAAGTGGAAGCGCGCCGCGCTTGACGCGTCGAGTTGCGCGCTCCCGCGCTCTCCGGCAAGATGGCCGCATGGGGAAAATCCTGCGTCCGCCGGGCCCCGGCGGACACGGCGCGTTCAAACTTCTGGGAGTCTCCCCGTTCCGTTCTCGCGATCCGCTTGGCATGGTTACGGACTGGGCGCGCACCTACGGCGATATTTTTCATTACCGCCTGCTCCACTTCCACGTTTACTTCGTCAATTCGCCGGAGTTTGTCGAGCAGGTCCTGGTCACGCAGAACCGGAAATTCGAGAAGGGCCGCGCGTTGCAGGCCAACCGCGAGTTGCTCGGCAACGGCCTGCTTATCAGCGAAGGCGAAACCTGGCAACGCCAGCGCCGCCTGATGCAACCCGCGTTTCACCGCGAGCGCATCGCCGGTTACGGCCGCACCATGGTGGCTTCCACGGAAAACGCCCTCGCCACCTGGCGCGATGGCGAAACGCGCGACATCCACAGGGAAATGATGTCGCTCACGCTCGACATTGCCGCCCGCACACTCTTCAACGTCGAAATCGCTTCGGTGTCCGACCGCATTGCGAAGGCCCTCGAAGCCATCCTGATTGTTTCCGCGCGCCCCGCGCGGATTCTCGCCATGGTCCGCAAATTCCCCTCGCGCGCGGAGCGGAATTATCGCCGCGCGGTCCGCGACCTCGACGAGATTGTCTATGGCATCATCCGGGAGCGCCGCGCCGCACTCAGCAAGGGAGCCGCGAGCGGCGCGCAGGACCTTCTCGGGATGTTGCTGGCAGCGCAGGACGAAGACGGCAGCGGTATGACAGACAAGCAGGTCCGCGACGAGACGCTCACTCTTCTGCTGGCGGGGCATGAGACCACCGCCATCGCACTTTCCTGGGCGTGGTATCTCCTCTCGCAGAATCCGGAGGCCGAGCGAAAACTGCACGCCGAACTCGATGCCGTGCTCGCTGGCCGCGCCCCCAGCGTGGAAGACCTACCGCGCCTTGCTTACACCGAACGCGTCATCAAGGAAGCGATGCGCCTCTATCCGCCCGCGTACATCATTCTGCGTTTGGCTGTGGAAGATTGCGAAATCGGCGGCTACAAAATCCCGCGGGGCTCCAGCGTGGGTACAAGTTCCTGGGTCGTCCAACGCGACGCGCGTTTTTTTCCGGAACCGGAAAAATTTCTGCCGGAGCGCTGGACGGACGATTTCCAGCGCGCTCTCCCGCGCTTCGCCTATTTTCCATTTGGCGGCGGGCCGCGCGTCTGCATCGGCGCGCAATTTGCCATGATGGAAGCAGCCTTGGTGCTTGCCGCCGTCGCGCAACGTTACTCGCTCGCGCTCGTCCCGGGCCACGTCGTGGAGACATCACCATCCATCACCCTGCGCCCGCGCTACGGCCTGCGCATGACGCTCCACCGCCGCTGAAAATTCCAAGGTTCATACAACAGTTTCCCGGCCATCAAGCATCCTAGTCAGTAATTACCCCACCCCGGCTGTTGTGGGCGCAGAGGACAGTGGTTCCACCGTGCTGTTGGCGCGGCGGCTCGACGCCCAGGTCGGGATGAAGCCTTCCGTAGCTCATCCTGAAAATTGATTTGGGAGAAGTGTGTCTGTTTGCCGAACGCAGGCTGCTCTTGCCAGCGCGCAGGAATGGTCTGCCCAAAAATAAACGCCTATGGAGGGCGCCATGACTGCAAATTGTAATGTGACACACAGGATCGCTCAAAAAATGGAACGCTGGCTGATGCTGTTCGTTGTTTCCGCGGCACTCAGTGCGCTGGCATTCGCCCAGCAACCGGTGCGGAGAGGTGGAACCGCTGCTCCCCGTCCCGCAACAAAATCCGGGACCAACAGCACGCCCGCTGCCGCGCAGAAGCTGCCGCTGCGAAAAGTTGTGCTCTACAAATCCGGAATCGGATATTTCGAGCATGCCGGATATGTCCACGGAAACGAAGACGTCGAAATCGATCTCACCAGCAGTCAGCTCGATGACGTTTTGAAATCCCTCACCGCGCTCGACCTGAATGGCGGGCGCATCATCGGCGCGAGTTACAACTCGCAGGAGCCCGCCGGGCACCAACTGGAAGCGCTCCCCGTCAACGTGGCGGACAAAGCATCTCTGAGTGAACTCCTCCAGGAATTGCGCGGCGCGCGCATCGAAGTCCGCACCTCTGCGGGCGCATTCACCGGGCGACTGCTCAGCGTTGAGGAAAAAACCCGCCGCGAAAACGGCGCGGACGTGAAAGTGGACCAGATTTCGCTCCTCGGTGATGGCGGCGAAGTGCGCTCTTTCATTCTGGGAACCGGTTTAAGCGTGCGCTTTGCCGACCGCGATCTTGAACAGGAACTCAGCCGCGCGCTCGGTTTGCTGGACGCTTCCCACCAGGAAGACACGCGCCACCTCATCCTGAGCACCGCGGGCACCGGCGAACGCCAAATCCATGTGAGCTACATCAGCGAAGTTCCCGTGTGGAAGACCACCTACCGCATCGTCCTGCCCAGCGCGGCGAGTCCCGCTGGCGCGAAGCCCCTGCTGCAAGGTTGGGCGGTGGTGGATAACACCGTCGGCGAGGATTGGAATAATGTTGAGCTGTCGCTCGCCGCAGGCGCGCCGCAATCGTTCATCCAGCAGCTTTCGCAGCCCTATTACATCACGCGCCCCACGGTTGGCATGCCGCGCGGAGTGGTGCTTACTCCGCAGACGCATGGCTCGACGCTATTCGGCGGCCCCGGGGCCCTCATAGGTCTCGTGAAAGATCCCGCAGGCAATGTCGTTGAAGGCGCAAGAGTGAGGATCCTGGGGCTTGACGATAAGCAAGTTGCAGAGACAATCAGCGACAGCAGTGGTCGATACGTTTTCGATAACCTGCCGCCAGGAAAGTACAATTTGGAATTCTCTTCAACAAGTTTCAGGACCCTCAGGATGAACTCAGCGAGCGTCATGGCCGGCCTTGCGAACCGGTATGACGGAAGACTTGAAATTGGAGCAGTGGCGATGAGCACGTCTATGGAGGCAGGCCCTGGCCAGGGCGCAATCCAGATGGGATTCGTGAGTCGTCGGGGAGGAGGAACGCTGAGCACCACCGTGACAGGCAAAGCAATCACCAACCTTCCGTTTAACTCCCGCAGCGCAATTCTTATGGGGTTGCTCGATCCTGGGAGGCAGACATCTGGCGGCTCACGTAACTCAACTTTCGAGGGCCTTCCTAAAGGAACCATCAACATGACCTTCGACGGGGTCAATATTCGAGACAACATGCTCTCGTCGAGCGACGGGTTTTTCGCCGTGAATGACCCTCGAATTGATGACGTCGAAGAATTCAACATTACCGCTGAAAACGCGCGAGAAGGTATGCGCGGCAGCGTCACTGCCGCGCAGGGCGCGCTCCTCGGCGACATGTTCCATTACAAGCTGCGGGATCGCGTCACCATCCGCAAAAATCAATCCGCGCTCGTTCCCATCGTCCAGTCTGAAATCACGGCGGAAAAAGTTGCGTTGTGGAACGCGGGGATGCATTCGCCGAGGCCGCTGCTGGCCCTGTGGTTCACCAACTCCAGCGATCAGGTGCTCGATGGCGGCAGCTTCAACGTGATTGATGAAGGCGCATTCGCCGGCGAAGGTTTGATGGCCACCGTGCATGCCGGCGAACGCCGCCTCATCAGTTACGCCGCCGATCTCGGCCTGCAGGTCCTGACCAAGCAGGATAGCGGCCCCGCCGGGGAGCCGGTGAAGGTCACGCGCATCCGCGTCTCGCACGGGTCCATGATCAGCACCGTGGAGAGCCGCGAGCGCGTGACTTACACAATCCGCAACGACGACTCCTCCGCGCGCACGCTGATCCTCGAACATCCGGTGCGCAACGATTGGAACCCTGTAGCAGGTCTGGTGGCCGAAGAAAAATCCGCCACCTACTACCGCTTCCGCGTGGAAGTCCAGTCCAAGGAAACCAAGGAGTTCACGGTGGAAGAAACCCATCCCGTGGACGCGGCATTCACTTTGAGCAACTTGACCGCCGAACTGATCCAGGGCTTCTCCACCGGCCATCACCTGACGCCCGAACTCGAAACCATGCTCCGGGAAGTTCTGTCGCGGAAGGACGGGATCGCCAAACTCGACGCGGAATTGGAGAAGAAGGACGACGAAGTGGACAAGATCACCGAGGACCAGGAACGTCTGCGCGAAAATCTGAAAGCCCTCAAGGGCGGCGCGGAGGAAAAGGCCCTCATCGAGCGGTATGTTCGCCAGCTCACCGACGAAGAGAACCGCCTCGATGCGATCCACAAGGAGATCGCCGCGCTCACGGCAAAGCGCGATCAGGCGCAGAAGGATCTCGACGCCTACATTGCGAGCCTCACTCTCGAAGTGACCTTCTGAAGATCGAGAGCGCGCGGCCCGCATTAGAGTGCGCTTCCCCGGAATGGTATTCTCCCCATTCCGGGGGGCGCCATGCGGCTGGCCGATTTTCGCGTATTGACGTTCGATTGCTACGGCACGCTTGTGGACTGGGAATCCGGAATTCTCGGAGTCCTGCGGCCGTGGGCGGCGCGCTCCGGAATCACCGCGGATGACGCGCAACTCCTCGCCGCGTTCGGCGAAGCGGAAAGCGCGGCGGAGCACGCGCGACCCGGCGCGCTCTATCCCGAAATTCTCCGCGCCGCGCACGCGGGGATCGCGCTGTCGCTCGGCGTGAAAGCGGATGACGCCTCCGCCGACGCGCTTGCCCGTTCCGTCGGTGACTGGCCCGTTTTTCCGGACACGCCCGCCGCGCTCGTGCGCCTGCAGAGGCGCCACAAGTTGATGGTCGTCTCCAATGTTGACCGCGCCTCCTTCGCGCGCACGCACGCGAAACTCGGCGTCACGCTGGACGCCGTTGTCACCGCCGAAGAGGTCGGCGCCTACAAACCCGATCCGCGAATGTTTCAACGCGCGCTGGAAATTGCCGCCGGCTGGGGAGTCACTCCACAACAAGTCCTGCATGTCGGGCAGAGCCTCTACCACGATCACATGCCCGCGAAGCGTCTGGGACTCTCCACCGTGTGGGTGCGGCGCCCGAGTCCGCGAGGAAGTCTCGGGGCCACGCGCGACCCGGGCGAACCTGTCCAGCCAGATCTCATCGTCCGCTCACTCGCGGAGCTTGCCGATGTAGTGGAAGGTGCAGTGGAAGGCAATGCAGCGTCGCATTGACTCTCCTGAAACCCGAATCTTGCGCAAGCCGGTAAGGTTCGTCGCTTCCGATAGAATGGAGACAGCCCTCAGAGGGAGATCTCCATGCCATCAGCACAATTCGTGGAATCCATCACCCGAAGATTCGCGGGCTTCCTGCTTCTTCTTGCCATCGCCGCATTGATGGCCGCCGCCCCCGTCCACGCGCAGCAGGGCCGCGGCACAGTTTCCGGAGTGGTGCAGGGGTTGGATGGCAAGCCGCAGGCGAAGGCCCGGGTTTTCCTGCAATCCAGCAGCGGCCGAGCGCCGCACACAAGGTTGACGGACGCGGAGGGGCGCTTCACTTTCAGGAATCTCCGCCCCGGCCTTTATGAATTGAAGGCGCAGGCGGGCGGGAACTGGTCGGAGTTGCAGCGCAACATCCAGGTGCGCGCGAACCGGGAAGCCACCGTGGATTTGAAACTCCTGCCGCCGGCGCCGCCCAAGCCCAGGACTCCTTAGCGTTCTCCCCGCAGGAGTCTCGCGAATTCTTCAAGCTCCATCGGGTTCAAGTCCGAGACCACCCAGTAACTCATCGCGCCGCGCGTCCATGCCAGAGCGGAATATCCCTGCGAGGTCACGCGCGGCTCGCGGCCATCCGCAATGCCGGGCGCGGGCGCCACAAACACATTGATGTAATGTTTTCGGCGCTGGTACACGAGCGCCGCCGCGGGGCGGTGCCCCAGATAATCCAGTCTCCCGCCGATCAGCGGGAATCCCTGCGCCGCGAAATTTTCAACCGGCGGTGAAAAATCCACGCGCCCGTCGAACCACGGCTTCACCGTGTGCTGGTCTGTGGACTCAACATCGGAGAGATGCCCGGGCATGAGCGAGCGGATGTGATTGGCAATGGCCTCCTCGGCCATCGCGTTCGGCCCCGGCTGCTGCGTGATGGGCAGCAGCCGCCACGCCAGCACTGCGAAGAGCGCCATCGCCGCCGTGGCAAACGCCCATTGCCAGTTGTTTTTCCGCGAGGGAGATTCCTTCGGCATCGCGCGGGAAACCGCTGCGCGCACATTCTTCTCCAGCCGCGCGGGAACCGCGAACCGCAGGTCCGCGCGGGTGAACGCGGAGCGCAGTGCCCGGTCGCCTTCCAGCGCGCGGGAACAAGCCGCGCAGCCACGCACGTGCTCCTCGATCTCCAGCGTGTGCACCAGGTCGAGCTCGCCATCAAAATAGCCCGGCAGCAGCCGGGTGGATTCCTCGCAGGTCATGGCCCAGCCCCTTCCTTCGCGCCTGCTTGCCTCTCCGCAACCGGCGCAAGCGCGCCGCGCAATCTTTCCCTGCCGCGCGCCAGCCGCGACATCACCGTTCCAATGGAGACTCCTGCCACCGCCGCAATTTCTTTGTAGGACATCCCTTCAATCTCACGCAGCACCACCGCCTCCCGGAAAGCCGCCGGAATCACTTCAAGAGCGCTGCGCAAGCGTCCGGCTTCTTCGCCGGCCAGCGCGGATTGTTCCTGGCTGGCCTGAACCGCGGTGGGCGTATGTGTCTCTTCATCGAACTCTTCGTTCAGCTCCGCCGCGCGGTGCCGCTGCAACCAGGTGAAACAGGAATTGCGCACGATGGCCAGGAGCCACGCCCGCGCATCGCCCCCGCGGAAGCCGGCGAAGAAACGGACGGCTCGGAGCATCGCATCCTGCACCAGGTCCTCGGCGTCATCCGGGTTGCGGACCAGCCATCGCGCGAGGTTATAGGCCGCGCCGAGGTGGGGCAGGATGAGCCGCTCGAACTGCTCGTTCTGGCTTGCTTCCATCATGAGTTCCGCAAGGTCATCAGATGCAAGACTCCCCCCGCGGGATTTTTATTCCCGGTCATTTTCCGCCCGCCCGAGGGGGAATATTTCCTCCCCCGGGGTTGTCCTGCAATTTGGAGGGAACGAGAAGTGCCAAAAAATACCATCCAAAAACTGATTGCCGATGATGCCGCCGGTGACGGCGTCAACCGGCGCGGGTTCCTGCAGTGCATGGCCTGGGCCGGGACCGGCGCGCTGTGGATGTTGAAGGGAGGAGTCTTACAGTCCTTCGCGATGGACCGGAATTCACTGGGAGGCCTGGGCGCCGCCGCGGCCGCGGCCGATTTCAGCTTCGTGCAGATCAGCGATAGCCACATCGGTTTTGACAAACCCGCCAACACAGACGTTTCCGCCACGCTCGCGGAGGCGGTGGCGCGGATCAACGCCGCACCTGCGGCGCCGGCATTCATTCTGCACACCGGCGACATCAGCCATCTCTCGAAGCCTTCTGAATTCGACACCGCCGACCAGATTCTGAAGGGAGCGCGCGCCGACCGCATCTTCTATGTTCCCGGCGAGCACGACGTCATCGGAGACAACGGCAAACTCTATCTTGAACGCTACGGCAAAGGGACGAAGGGAGACGGTTGGTATTCCTTCGACCACAAAGGCGCGCACTTCGTCGGCCTCGTCAACGCGGCGAACCTGAAGCCCGGCGGAATGGGCTCGCTCGGCGCCGAGCAGCTCGAATGGCTGGAACGCGACCTGAAATCGCATTCATCCAGCACGCCCATCATCGTCT
>JBGOTC010000006.1:0-27813 GCA_041476305.1 Terriglobia bacterium | reverse complement strand
CGCAGGAGTTGGACAGCGATCACGGAACCGGCGGCGAAAAGTAGTCTGACTCCATGAATCAGATGGAAGGAACACGCAAACAAGTGGCGAAGACCGCACGTCTGCTGGTGGTGGATGACGACGCCAACACGCTGGCGTCGCTGGCGCGGGCATTTCGACTGGCGGGCTACGAGGCCTCGGTGTGCGATACGGCGGCGCGCGGGCTGGAGTCCGCGAAATCAGAACATTTCGATTTGATCCTCTCCGACGTAGTGATGCCGGGGCGCGACGGCCTGGCGCTGCTTGAAGATTTGAAGAACGCGGGCGTGACCACGCCGGTGGTGATGATTTCCGGGCAGGCAAATATCGAGATGGCGGTGCGCGCGACGCGATTGGGCGCGGTGGATTTTCTGGAGAAGCCGCTCTCCACGGAAAAGCTGATGGTGACGGTGGAAAACGTCCTGAAGCTGGCGCGGCTGGAGCAGGAAAACCGGGAGCTGCGCGGAAGGCTCGGGAAACACGAAATTGTGTGGCAGAGCCCGGTGATGGAGAAACTGATGGCGCAGGTGCGGCGGGTGGCGGCGAGCGAAACGCGCGTGTGCATCCTGGGCGAAACGGGGACGGGCAAGGAGCTGGTGGCGCGGACTATCCACGAAAACAGTTCGCGGAAGAGCGGGCCGTTCGTCACGCTGAATTGCGCGGCGGTGCCCGCGGACCTGATTGAATCGGAATTGTTCGGGCATGAGAAGGGCGCATTCACGGGCGCGGCGGCGCGGCACGCAGGGAAATTCGAGCAGGCGCACGGCGGAACATTTTTCCTGGATGAAATCGGCGACATGCCGCTGGCCATGCAGGCGAAACTGTTGCGCGTGCTCGAGGAGGGGGAAGTGGAGCGCGTGGGCGGCGACCGCGCGGTACGCGTGGACGCGCGCGTGGTGGTGGCCACGCACCGCAACCTGGAGGAACTGGTGCGGCAGAACGCGTTCCGCCAGGACCTGTTCCATCGCGTATATGTTTTTCCATTGCCGATTCCGCCCCTGCGCGAACGATTGGAGGATATCCCGGCGCTCGCGCAGCATTTTGCGCGGCAAGTGGCGGAGCAAAATGGGTGGAAGGAACGGCCGATCGCTCCCGAAGCGTTTGAGGAACTGAAGCGATACACCTGGCCCGGAAATGTGCGCGAGCTGCGAAATGTGGTGGAACGGCTGATGCTGATTGCCACGGGCGAAAGCATCATGGCTGGAGATGTGCGGCTCGCCCTGCCGCAGGCCGGCCACGGAGGGGGCGCGGCATTCACAGGCGCGGCGGCCACGGGTGGAACACTGGCCGTTCGTGTGGAAGCATTTGAAAAGGAAGTGCTGCTCAGCGAGCTGGCGCGCCACAACTATCACATGACGAATGCCGCTCGGGCACTGGGATTGGAGCGCAGCCACCTCTACAAGAAATGCCAGCAACTGGGGATTGATTTGCGGGAGCTGAGGAAGAGCGAGTAAACGCGAAAGAAAATAATGAGGGGCGGCGAAGGGGAATCCCTCGCCGCTCCGTTTTTGTTTCTTAGCGAGAGCCGGGGTTGGAGTTCCCGCCCGGCGCGGCTGGAGGAGTCGCTGGCGCAGCGGCGACGGGCTTGCGCAACGCGAAGTAATTACGTCCGAAAGCGGATTGCGTGCCGCCGGCCTCGATCACCACGGCCTGCACGGTGTAACGGCCCTGTGGAAGTTTTTCGAGCGGCAGGCTGATGCGGAACGAAGCCGCGTGAGTCTTGGCGTCCACCTCGGCGGGTTCGACGACCGGCGTATCGTCATACCGGCGGCCGTTCACGAAGAACACGAGTCCGGCGCGCAAGGTGTTGGGATCGGTCTTCGGCGGGCAATAGGCCTGGAAGAAAACGTAAAGGGTCTGCGCGGAAGTGAAGACGCGGGTCACGCTCGGGACGATGCGCTGGCCGCCAACATCGAGAGGGGAATCCTTCATCTTGGCGTCAATGCCCAGCGCGCGCTTCTGGACTTCGTTGCTTTTCGGGATATCGGCCAATTGGCTGGAAAGCAGAACGCTCGAGAGCTGCAGCTTGCTTGCCTGAGGAGGCGGGAGCAGGAGGTCCTGCTCAAAGGTTCCGATGCGCCCGGTTTCATTTTCGCGCGCGAGAAATTTCAATTTGTAATGGCCGGGGCCAAGCTGGATGCCGCCTTGATAAACGATGGCCTGTTGCGCCAACTGCTGGAAGCGGCCGGTGTCCAGGCGAACGGTCATGGTCTCGCGCTGCGAGCCGACCACGCGGCGCGTGGTGACTTCACGGACTTCGTAAAGGAAATCGAATCGCGCCTCGTGCCGCCCGCTTTTTTCCGCCCACTGCAAGGCGCTGGAGGAAAGTTTCGCGGAGATGGGCACAAAGATCTGGTTGTTGGCGAGGCGGAATTCTCCGGTGTCGAGAGCGACGGGCAACTCCTGGCGGGCCATTTCCGAACCCATGGCTTCGTCGAGCTGCTTTTCGCGATCCTCCGTCGTGAAGATCCCCCAGTCCTTGGGGCCGTAGTAGCCCTCGCGGTGGCGAATGTGCGCGCCCGGCGGAATGCCGACGAGCTTCACTTTGACGCCGCGATAGCGGCCATCGCGCGCGAGGTTGGTGCTGTAGTAGCTCAACAAATAGTAGCCGGTGGAATCGTCCTGCACCTGCTTGAAGACTTCGGTGAAATCGCCTACGTCGAAGAAGGCCTTGCCGCCGGTGTCCTGCGCGAGCGTGGAGAGAGTATCGCGGGAATCCTGCCGCGACTGTGTCTGCTGGAAAACGGCTGCGCCGTTGAAGGAGCCGCGGCCTGAAGCCATGCCGGTGGAGGAATCGCCTCCGGGAGTCTCCGCGACGAGTCCGCGGGAATCCATCTGATAAAGAGAAACGTTGTTCTTGTTGGCGGCGTTAGTGGCGGCCTGCAACTGGGAGCGGTTGTCCTCGCCGGTTTGCGTCACGCCGCCGGTAAATTGCAGGACGGATTTGCGTCCGGGAATTTTTCCGAGGAGGTTGGCCAGCGCCTCGATGGCGTAGAGCTTGTTATCGGTGTTGAAAATGTTGAACTCGGTTTCATCGGCGGCGAACGCAGCGCCGGTATCTTCCGTGACGGCATCGTTGGCGGTGGCGGCGGCGCCGGCCAGGCCGGATTCCTTTCCGGGGATAAGGGACGTGACGGCGCGCAGAAGTGTTTCCTTATCGTTTGTGAATTCGGAATTGATCCTGAATTGCGTCCCGAAAGAGACCACGGCAACCAGGTCGGCCTTGGTCATCTGGTCCTTGATGAACTTGATGGCCGCGCCGGTGGAGCGCAACAGGTCTTCGGGCTGTAAGGAAGTCAGGTCAAAGAAAAGGACGATCATCCGGTGGTCCATGACGATGGGGCGGAGGGTGTCCGGGTTATTGGAGGTCTTGAGGTTGACGACGAGGGGAGCGGAATCGTCCTTTTCCGCGGTCTCGATTTTCTCGACGTCAAAGTAGTCCAGTTTTTCCAGTTTTTGAGGTTTGCCTTCTTCCACCAGCTGAAAATTCTCCGGCTTGAGCCCCTTGATGATCTTGCCGTTCCTGTCGGTGACGATGGCGTCAATCTGCACCAGGTCGGTGTGCACAACCAGCGAGTTCTTGCCGGTTTTTGTCGTCTCCGGCGGGGGAGGCGGGGGCAAGCGCTTGAGATCGATCACGTTGTCATTCTTCTGCGCTGGCGGGGGGGCCTGTTGCGCGGAGCCCGGTTGCGCAGGCGGCGGCGCGGATTGCTGTTGCGCGACGGCAGGGAACAAAAGCAGGGAAGCGACGGCAACGAGTGATAGGAATCGTGTGATGGCTGATGAATATTGTCTGGTCATAGCGATTCTCATTAGAAGTTCAAACGGAGGATTGCGCTCATAGTGCGCATTCCTCCGGCTCCGCCGATGGCGCCATAGTTTTTTGTGCCGATGGAAGTTTGCAAGCCGGAGTAATTCGGATGATTCCCGACGTTGTTCACTTCCCAGCGGAATTCCAGGCGGCGCAAGTTGTCTTTGCCGAGTTGCATGGAGCGCGAGAGTCCCATGTTCACGGTGAAAAAGTTGGGCCCGGTGATGAGTCCGCGGCCGGCGTTGCCGAAGAGGATGCCCGGGGCAACGATGTTGGTGCCGGGGAAGAATTGTCCCGGGGCGGCAAAGCAATTGGTATTGAAAAACTGCGTGAGGGAGTGCGGGCCGGCGTTGGGGTCGCAGCCGGGCAGGATGTCCGGGCGGGTGGAAAAGTTGCCGGAGCCGCTGAAGTCGGCGAGCGCGCCCTGTACGAGAGGGGTGAATGGCGATCCGGTGCGGAAGGTCACGCTGCCATTGAGCCGCCAGTTGCCGAAGAGGCGGGCTTCCACTCCTTTGCGGGCCCACTTCTTGCGCTCTCCGAACGGGAATTCATAAGTGGAGTTCCCGGTGATGGAGTGGCGCTGGTCAAATGTGGAGAGACCGCGCTCGAGGGCGAAGAGCGGGAATTGCTGGACCACGGTGCCGCTGCCCGCGCCGCCGACGGAACTGGCGTTGTCGATGGACTTGCTGAAGGTGTAGATCACGTTGAAGTTGAAACCATTGCGCATGCGGCGGGACAAGCGCGCTTGCAAAGCGTGGAAGATCGAAGAGGCGCCGGAAGTGTCGTAGGTGAATCCGAGGGCGTTGGGAATCGAACTGGTACCGAAATTGGTGACAGAGAGCACGTTCGGCGCGCTCAAAAGATCAAGACCGGTGCCCTTGGTGCCTGTGTAAGTGAGTTGCCAGGCAAGTCCTTCGACGATCTGACTTTCCAGGGAGAAGTTCCAGGTCTGGACGTACAGATTGCGATAGTTGGGATCCACAGCCAGCGTATTTGTGGCCACTCCCGCGGACTGCGCGGGGAAACCGTTGGCAAGGGTGAGGAGCTGTGTCTGGTTGGTGATGGTGGAAAGCGCCGTGGCCCAAGGCGGCTGGTTCAGCAAGGAATTCGCCAGGGTGTTATAGACCTGCGAGTTGTATTTGATGCTGTAGCCGGTACGAAGCGTCATGGCGTGCTTGCCCTGAAAGATTTTTCCGGGCAACCGCCAGGCGATGCCAACGCCCGGGCCCCAATCGTTGTGGTCGGCATGAATCAATGAATTCGGCAGCAGACCGCTGAAGGGGCCGATAGAACCGGGAGTGACCACGGCGACCTGCGTGAATGCGGGATTCACGTCGAGATTGGCGAGGTGACTGTTCAACTCTGTCGCGGGATTCATGAATTCATAACGCAAGCCCAGGTTCACTGTGAACCGCGGGGTCACATGCCAGTCGTCGGAGACGTACCCGAATATTCCCCAGCTTCGCAAATAGTTGTTTGTGCCACCGAACCGGATTTGCGTGGACTGCGGCAGGCCCAGCAGGAAATCGGCGAAGGGCGAGCCGGGGTTGAGCGGATCTTTCACCGGCGCGCCGGCCACAATCACATTGTTCTGCGTGAGAGCGCCGGTGAAAGTGAAGGAGCCGCGCGGATTCGGGTCGGCAATATTGTTGAACTGGAAGCGGCGGTACTGGATGCCGAAGCGCAGCGTGTGCTTCGGCAGGGAATAGGAAAGAGTGTCGGTGACCATCCAGGTTTCGTTGCGCCGCAGGGCGGGGACGGAGTCGTTAAGGCCGGTGAAACCGCCGGTGAAGCTGAGTTGAGGAAGGCCGTAATCAATGGGTGATTGGGATGTGCCGTTGATCCCGAGCGCGCCTTCAATATTATTGAGGAAGGCAAAACCATTAAGCGATCGGCTGCGCTGCCGCGTGAAATTCAAGGAAGTATTGTTGATGAGGCGTTGCGAAATGTTCTGCGTCAGCGAGAGAGAGACATTCTGGCCTCGGCTTGAAGACGTGCTGGTGAGCGCAGGAAAGGCGCCCACGCCGCTCGATTGCGCCTGATTAATGTTGTATGTGACGGCCAGATTCAGTTTCTTATTGATGGTCTGCATCACGCGGACATTGATGGCCTGGGTGTGCGTCGGCACGCTGGTTTGAAAGATAAAGTTGTAATTCGGCGCCACTGTGTTGGGTTCGGGAATAAAGGCCAGGAGTCCCGTCGAAATTGGACTGATATAGGGAAGAAGGGTAGTCGGATTGATCTGGCCCTGCAGGTTGCAGTTCCCCGGGATGGGCAGGAGGGTGCGCGGCCCGGAGAAACTTGAAGCGAAATCGTAGAGTTTCAGGCCGTCATTGCAGAAATTTCCGGCGCGTTCGTCGAGAGTGGGCACGAGGGAAGTGTTGGTGACTCCTTGGGTGCCGAGGCCGAACTGCGCGTTGATGAAGTAATAGGTGCGGTCGCGCCCGTCATAGATCTTGGGAATGCTGAGAGGTCCGCCCATGCTGCCGCCAAAGCGGTTATTGACGAATGGAACTTTCGCTTGCGGCAACCCGGTGATGGACCAGGGCCGCGCGTCGAAGATGGAGTCCGTGAGTGTTTCATTGAGTGAGTAGTGAGTCCGGTTGATATATTGCCGAATGACTCGGGCCATGCCGAAGAGGGGATCGCTCGGTTGTTGGCCTCGCTGCTGCTGTTGGCCACGACCGCCCTGTTGATTGTTGCCGCCTCTACCGCCACCCTGTTGGTTGTTTCCTCCACGCCCGCCGTTCGGAGGCCCACCGCGCCCCCCGCCAGGAGCGCCCGGAGGGCCGCCGCGCCCACCACCGAAGCCTCCTTCACCACCGCCACCGGGAAATCCTCCTGCACCTCCGCCAAATCCGCCGAAGTCGCCGCCACCCTGGCCGGGAAGTCCGCCGACTCCCCCTTGCCCTGGAATTCCACCGAATCCACCCATTTCGCCGCCACCCATGAAGATGGGGAATCCGCCGAGGTCACCTCGCGCGACAGTGCCGCCGACGAGAAGGGCATCAGCGGAGGAGGCGCCACCGAGCGCGCCTTCCGTTGCGGTCGTGTTGTCACCGGAAACGTCAGCGGGATTTCCAGCGCCCCCGACATTGACTTGAGAGAAGCCGCGGCCACCGCGACCATTCTGAGCTTGCTGACCGGGAGCGGGTTGTCCGCCGCGGCCATTCTGGGCTTGCTGTCCGGGAGGTGGCGGTGCGCCGCGTCCATTGCGCGCTGCGTTTGCTGGAGGCGTGACTGGATTCGCTGCTGCATCTGTTTTGGGAGCCGGATTCACAGGGGCACCGCTCGCGGAGGTGGGTGGAGTTTGGGGCGCATTGGCCGCAGCGATTTCAGAGAGAGAGAGGACGCGCAGGCTCATCTCGATATCGGGACCCTTTTCCACGACGGGCGTCACTTCCTTCGTGGAATTCACAAAACCGATCTGGCCGGCTTCCAGGCGGAATTTTCCCGCGGGCAATTCAGGAAGACGGAATCTTCCCTGGTCATCGGTCCAGGTGACCCAGGACTTTCCGCTATTCAGTTCAGTAATGCGAAGGGATGCGCCGGGAATCGGCACGCCATCTGATGACTTCACCACACCCTGCAGGGTGACATGGCTCGGCGGCTCGGATGATTGCTGCGCCAAAAGCGGAACGCAGAAGAGAGCGATTGAAATGGCTGCGCAAATAAGCTGCTTCCAAAGCATCTGTTTCCCCATCCCGAGGAACCCCGATCTTCTGACCTGGCAGTGCGGCCATGCAAACACGGCCGCGTGAGGAAAGCGAACCGCAGTATTGCAGCGCTTTATGTTTCTGATGGTCTTAGACGCGTCGCCGCCGGATTGCGTTACTTCGGTGCTTTCTGGCGTTTCGCGCCCCGTGAGATAATAATGCCGCATTCGGATAGCGAAGCAGGCGGAGAGGCGCCCATTCGAAAAGGCATTCGAACGCATGATCCAAGGAGCATGGCGCAAGCAATGAACCCGTGGGCCATCGGAATACCCGGAGCAGCCGCGGCAGCCACCGCATACGCGCTCGGAGCCATGTCCCCCTGGTCACAACTGTTCGGCCCTGTGCTGCGGCGGTTGCCTCCCGGTGGCACGGGTAATCAGATGGCGCTGACATTCGACGACGGCCCGAACCCCGCGGTGACGCCGAAGCTGCTCGACCTGCTGGAGCGGTTCAACGGGCGAGCGACGTTCTTCGTGATCGGGAAATTTGCGCGGGCTTGTCCGGACCTCATCCGGGAAATCGAGGCGCGGGGGCACATTCTGGGAAATCACACGGACACGCATCCAAACCTGATGTGGCTCTCGCGGGCGGGGGTGCGTGAGGAATTGCACCGATGCGAGAGTTCCGTGATGGGAGCGCTCGGGGGAGGGAAGAGTCCGCTGAACATGAAATTCATGCGGCCACCGTATGGATTTCGCGGACCTAACCTTAATGGCGTCGCGCGGGAGATGCGGCTGGAGGGCGTGGCGACCTGGTCGTTGATTTGTTACGACTGGAGACCGCAACCTGCGAGCCGCCTGATTCGGCGACTTGGACGCGCGCGCGCGCGGGACATTGTGGTGCTCCACGACGGGGATCACCGGCAACTGAATGGGGATCGAAGCCATGTGGTGGAAGCGCTCGCGCACTGGTTGCCGCGGTGGCGTGGTGCGGGCATGGAGTTCGTGACGTTGGAAGCGGCGCGCAAGGCACAGTAGAAATGGGCGCGGGCGAAGCGAGTTTGGTAGACTGAGGGCATTATGGACGAGCGAAACTTTTACACCGAGCAGCAGGAAACGAAGTCCATCAAACTTGTGTGCCCGAGTTGCCGCAAAGACGATAACTATCCCATCCGCTGGATGGTGCGCACGAAGAAGAAGGAACTGCCGCGCGGCGCGGGGGAGGAAGACAAGAAACATTTCGCGAATGCGCGGTCCTATATGGTGCGCATGGATGAGATGGTGGCCTGCCGGAAGTGCCGCAAGCGGTTTGAGCTGACCGGGCAGAGCGTGGTTTTCGTGGAGCAGATGGCGGGGCTGCCGCGCGACGTGGAAGAAGAGGAAGGCGTGAAGTAGGGCGCCCCTCGCGCAGGCTAGATTTCCGGATACAGTTCAAAAAACGCTGCGGTGGATTGGCGCAGAGTTTCCTCGATCTCCTCCTTACTACCTTCAATCATGTGCATGGAGACACGCGCGGTGCGTCCGCTTTTGAGCGTGACCGTGGCTTCGCCCACTTCGCCCAGTTCGTCACTGGGGAACAAGCGCATACCGTAAATCAATGCCAGCTTGGCCATCGGATCTCCTCCGCCTCTCGTAAACTCCTCCGAAGCACATCTTCTTCTCGACGCAGTGAGCCTAAGCGCTGGGCATAAGAGAGTCAAACGGGTGGCTGTATTCCTCCCGCTAGTGACAATTCAGGCGATTTTGGCGTTAGAATCGGAGGCATCCGCTTTCCCCGGAGCGGGCATCGAAATGTAGTGGAGGTGGGGTGTGAAGCGACTTCCCGGCCACGATTTTCATCGATATTTATTTGTGTCAATTCTCGCAATTGTTGCAGTTATTCTGACTGCGCCGCTGGCTGCGCAACAAGCGCCTCCAACCCAACAAGCGCCGCCGACACAGCAGGCGCCATCGACGCAGCCTCCTGCGCAATCGACTACACAACAGGCGCAGACGCCGCCGGTTACGGCAACACCCTCCGATCCGGCGCCGCCCGCGCCGCAAATTCCTCCGGCCACATACTTGGTTCCGGCGGGGACGAAACTTCCGCTGGTACTTCACAATGCCATCACCACACGGAATGTGCAGCCCGGCGACCCTGTTTATCTGGAGACGCTTTTTCCCATCGTGCTGAACAACAAGATCATGATCCCCGCGGGATCCTATGTGCAGGGCGAGGTGATTTCCGCCAAGCGGCCCGGCAAAGTGAAGGGCAAAGGCGAGCTGCAAGTGCGGTTGAATACGCTGATTCTGCCCAATGGCTACACAGTGAATTTCAACGCCGTGCCGAGCAATGCCGGGACCGGCGGCAACGAATCTATTGATCCCGAGGGAAAGATCCACGGTGATTCGGACAAGGGAACAGATGTGGGCACCGTCATCAAGGGAACAGCGATTGGGGCAGGCATCGGCGGAATCGCCGGCCGCTCCGCGGGAGGAGCGGGCATTGGCGCGGGAATCGGGGCCGCGGTGGGGCTGATGACAGTGCTGTTGACGCGCGGCCCGGAACTCGAATTGCCGCGCGGCACCACGCTGGATATCGTGCTGGATCGCCCTCTCTACCTGGACGCCAGCTACATTACTTTCACGGATCCGGGGCGCGCATCCACAATCCCCGGGGCGCCCAACCGTGAACCGACGAGGTCGCGCTCGCCCTTCTGAGGGCGCAGCTCCACAATCCTGTTCTGAGATTTCCAGCAGACTAAAACCTGAAATCAGGCGGAGGCGCGATTCGCCCCAATGAAGCGCATGGGGGTGAAGGCATCCCATGAAACGGAGGTGCGCTTTTCGGTGAGCCAGTCGGCCACAAGGCGCGCCGTGATGGGAGCGAGCAAGATTCCATTTCTGAAGTGGCCCGTGGCGATGAGCAATCCCTCGATATCGGTCGGCCCCAGCGATGGCAGGTGATCGGGCGTATCCGGACGCAGACCGCTCCAGGTTTCGAGGATGGCGGCATCGGCGAGCGCGGGAATGATTTCCACCGCAGCCGCGAGAATTCTTCCAACCCCATCCGGCGTCACACGTTTTTCAAATCCGGCATTTTCGAGCGTGCTTCCAGCGACCAGGCGACCTTCGCCTCGTGGAACAACATAACCATGCTCGGAGCGAAGCACATGGCCCAGGTCAACCCGATCTGACCCAAGCGCGACCATCTGCCCGCGCACCGGCCGCACTGGCGCGTAGGGAGCGGCACCCTCGATACCCGCGGAAAAACAACCCGCGGCGATGATGACCGCGCCACCGGCGATTCGTTTCCCTCCAGCCACCACACCGGAACATTTCTTCGCGGCGCGAAGCACGGATTCCACGCTGCAGCCGGTTCGGATTTCCGCGCCAGTTGCCAATGCCGCGCGCAGGACGGCACTGGTGAGCGCGCGGTTATCCACGGAAGCCTCTGACCTTAGCAGCGCCACCGCGCCCAATTCCCGGTTGAGGTGCGGCTCAAGCTCGAAAGCTTCCTCGAGGCGCAAGACTTCCGTGGCGAGCCCCAACCCATGATGGACAGCGATCAGCGTGCTCAATTCGCGTTCGGCGTTTTGCGCGAAGAGGACTTCCATGGCTCCCTGCGGACGGTATCCGGTTCTTTCACCGGAGGCCTCCTCCACGGAGGCGACAAATTCCGGATAGATGGAGAGGCTTGCCTGCGCCAGCGGCACCAACGGGATTGAAGCGGGGCTATCGGGCGCGGGGGACAACATTCCGGCCGCAGCCCACGAAGCCTCCTGCCCGGGTGTCTGGCGATCCAGCACCAAGACACTCAGCTTGCGCGACGCCAGTTCAAAGGCGATGGCGCCGCCAATGATTCCACCGCCGGCGATGATGGCGTCGTAGGTTTTCACTCGGTCACTTTCCCCGCAGAATTCACGGCGAGATTTCCCTAGAAGGAATTAGCGAGTTCGATGGAAAGCAGGCGGGCCTTCTGCGCCAGGTTGCGCGCGCGGACCCAATCAGCGGCGGCGATCGCTTCCTGCGTCTGTTTCAGGAAGCTGCGCACCTTGTCGGCAAGGTCCTGCTGCACATCGTTAAGCCTTCGAGCGGCGGCGGCATCCAGATTCTGCTGCGCGATGCGCATGTCGTTCTCGGCCGCGCCCTGCGCGCGAGCCCTCTCTTCAGGAGAGAGTTGTGGCGAGATCTGCGGCGATGCAGGCTTTGTGGGTTCCACTTCAGGCTCCGTCGCGGTGGGCAAGCGGCGCGGGGCAGGGGCGCGCGGCGCTGGAATATTGAGCACGAACGCCTGTCCGGGCCATCGGCCGAGACCCGGCGGACCAAGATCCGGTGGAATTGGATCCACCAGGCGCGCCGTGACGATGGGGGGCTTGATGAGCCCGGTCTTCCCGAGCGAGGGTTTCACAGGTTCCTTGGGACAGCCGAAAATGAAAAGCGCGAAACAAGCAACGCACAACGAGAGTGAATGCGTCCCGGCCGGGCGCGCGAGGTTCCAAACCGACTTGAGCTTCCGGGTCTTCATCTCGTTTGCGGCGCCTGGACGGACGGAATGGCGGTGGGGCGTTCCGAGTGCGCCGACGGCGTGCGCGTCAGAGGCAACTCGATGCGAAACGCCGTGCCCCTTCCGACCTCTGTTACGAAGTTTATCGAACCGTTGTGAAGTTGCACAATCCGGAATGTGCTGGCGAGTCCCAGGCCGCTGCCGCCCTTTCGCGTCGTGAAGAAAAGTTGGAAGACCCGGCTGCGTTGCTCGGGCGGAATGCCCTTGCCGGTGTCGCTGACGAGGATGAGCGCGGTTTCGCCGCGCTGTTCGAGGGAGATGGTCAGGCGGCCGCCATCGGGCATGGCTTCCACGGCATTCAACACCAGATTGAGGACGGCCTGGCGCAGCAGTTCGTTATCGCCGCGCAGGGGGGAGACTCCGCTTGCCAAACGCATTTCGACCTTCACCTTGGCGCGGTCAATTTCCGGACGGGCGACTTCCACAACCTGCGAGAGGAGGGGCGCGAGGGGAACATCCTCGATATGCATTTCGACGGGCTTGGCGAAATCGAGGAAGCGCTTCACGACGCGGTCGAGGCGGTCAATCTCGTTATCGAGCACTCGGACGGCCTGCGCGGAACCTTCATGATCCGGCGGCAGACTCTCTTTTAGGTTCTCCAGCCAGAGGCGCATGGAATTCAGAGGGTTTTTGACTTCATGCGCCACACCGGTAGTGATGCGCGCGAGCGCGGAGAGGCGTTCGGAAGTTTCCAGTTCAGTGCCGATGCGCTCGCGCGATTCCAGGTCACGCAGCGTCATGAGAGCGCCCCAGGCTTCCGGTGAGGCCGCTCCCTCTTCCGGAACGGCGTGAACCGTCACACTGATGTTGCGGGGTTCTGGCGCGCCAGCGGTGCCGGCGAGCCTCATCTCCGCGGCGTCCATGGGTTGCAGGCGGTCGCCGTTAAAGCGCAGGACGTTTCGCAGGTCATGTCCGGGTGGAAATATTTCGGCTGCCCCCCGCCCCAGGACTTGATCGGCGGGCGCTCCGAGAAATTTTTCCACCGCGGGACTGACCAGCACGGCTCGGCCATCGTGGGAGAAAAGGATGAGCCCATCTTCGAGGCCCGCCATAACGTGATTCAAGTTTTCACGGAGAGTGCTGAAAATCTCGCGCACGCCGCGGAGTTGCTCCCCCAAGCGGGTGATCTTTGTGCGCACCTGGTCCAATTCGTCGCCCCTGTCGCTCTTCCCGGAGGGCGCGCCCGCTTTTCCAGCGGAAAGGCTATCGAGCTGCACGTTGATCGCGTCCAGCGGTGAGAGCATGAGCCGGCTGACCAGTCCAGCCAGCAGAGTGGTGAGAAGGACCGCGCCGAGAGCGATGAGCCCAGCCGACTCCAGGCCCGGGGTAATCTGCGCGCGGAGGAGCCCCACCTCCATCGTGACGCGAACCTCTCCATAGGGGGCCTGGCCCGCGGAAGAGCGGATCTCAAACGGCACCTGCACCTGATAGAGCTGGGAAGGCTTCTGCGAGCGATTGAATATGATGCGGAGTTGAGTGATGAGATTCTTTTTCGTCAACTCGGAAAAATGCGCGCGGTATTGCAGCGCTCGATTGACCAGCCCGGAATCGCTGGAGACCAGCGCGGTGCCGCCGCCATCCGCGATGGTGACCTCATAGATCGCGGGATAATGCGCGAGTACGGAATCCAATTCCGAGGAGAGCCCGTGGCTTTGTTCCAGGACGCGCTGCAAGTAGTCGCGGACGTCCTGCGGGCTGGAGGAAAGCGGGCCGGCGTCGGTCTTCGCGGCGTCTTCGAGTGCGTGTTGCGCCTGCAACAGGATCTGGTGGGCGGCGACGGTGGCGTCGGATTCAGCGCTCTGGATGGCGCGGCGAGTGAGAGTGCCCACAAAAACAGCGGAAATGATCAGCGCGGCGAAGAGCACCAGCAGCGCGGCGGTCAGCGTGAACTTTGTTCTGAGTCGAAGTGGCATCATGTTTCAGTTCGGGCGGAGGCGGGCTGGGAGAGCTTGGGCGTTCCGCGCCAACACCGCCCGGTGCGGCGCGTCCCTACGATCGGGGCCGCGCGGCTTCACTTAGCATCATACTCCTTCAACTTGTTGTGAAGTGTCTTCAAGCTGATGCCCAGAAGTTCGGCGGCGCGCGTCTTGTTGTTGGTGGAAGCCAATGTCTGCAGAATCAATTCGCGCTCCACGGCATCCACAGTGGTGCCCACCGGGAAGTGGATGGAGGAGAGACCGGAAGAGGCGTTCGCGGGCGCGTGCCCGAAATCCGGCGGCAAGTGTGCGCGGCCAATGACCTCGCGGTCGCAGACGATCAGGGCGCGCTCCAGAACATTCCGCAATTCGCGGACATTTCCCGGCCACGGATAGCTCTGGAAGGCATCCATGACCTCCGAGCCCGCGCCGCGCACGGCCTTGCCGTGCTTGGCGGCAAGATCGCGCAACAACAATTCCACGAGTGCAGGGATATCTTCCTTGTGTTCGCGCAACGGCGGGAGATGGATGCGGAACACATTCAAGCGGAAGTAGAGATCCTGGCGAAGCGCGCCCTTGCTGACCGCGTCCTCCGGTTCGCGGTTTGTGGCGGCAAGCACGCGGACATTCACGGGAGTTTCCGTCTTGCTCCCCAGGCGACGGACCTTGCCGTCCTCCAAAACGCGCAACAGCTTCGCCTGCGTGGGAGCGGGCATCTCGCCGATTTCGTCGAGCAGCAGCGTGCCGCCATCCGCCAGCTCGAAACATCCGAGTCTTCGCTCGGCGGCTCCGGTGAACGCGCCCTTTTCGTGGCCGAAGATTTCGCTTTCCATCAGGGACTCGGGTATGGCGGAGCAATTGATGGCGACGAACGGGCCTTCGGCGCGGGGAGAGAGACGGTGCAGCGTGCGCGCAACAACCTCCTTGCCGGAGCCGGTCTCACCCGTAATGAGGATTGAGGCGGAAGTCGGCGCGGCCATCTCGACGGTTCGCAGAACTTCCTGCATGGACTTGGAGTCGCCCACCAGGCTGCCGAGTTTTCCGGCATCGCGTAACTGGCGCGTCAGCGCCGCGACCTGTTTGCGGTCCCGCATTCGCCCGAGGGCGCGGTCCAGAAGTGCGCGGAGCACCGGGGCGCGCAATGGTTTTTCGATATACCAGAATGCGCCAGCCTCGATGGCCGCGACGGCGCGGTCCTCATTCCCTCGGCCGGTAATCACGATCGCCGGGGTATTCTTTATTTCCTCGCCCAGCCGCCCGAGCAGGGTCAGGCCGTCAATGCCGGGAAGCTCGACATCGGCGATGAGCAGGGCCGGCTGGAATTCCGCGAATTGTTCGAGGGCTTCCTCACCACTGGCAACGCCGAGGACGGTAAAGCCCCATTTCCGGAGCAGGGCCTCATAGCCCGCCCGGGCGTTGGCTTCGTCTTCGACGATCAGGATGCGCGCGGTGGCGTTATTCTCTTCGGGCATGTCAGGAGGCCAGGGATCTCTCACTCAGAAATCTACCAGCAGGAGCGCAGGAATGCCAACGGTAGCCGGGTGAGGCGGGGGCCATGGAGCAGGTGTTGCCAAGCCCTCCCGGGTTGCCCTTTGACAGGGGCTGGGAATACAATACTGGGCGTAGGGGGAGTGTCCGTGGTTTACGGCTCGGTTGCCCGTTGCCGCTGTCTGAGACATTTTGCCAATCATAACGATTGAAGGCATTTTATTAATTCTTTTGTCTTCTGCCTGCTCACAGCCTCGGGCTGCGGCGAGGCATGAGATCACAAGTTAGTATAGGAGGAACGGAGATGAGAAGTCGCTTAAGGGTGCTGGCTCTAGCAGCGCTGGGGCTCCTAGTAATTCCCGCAGGATTTGCGCAGCAGCAAAACGTGGGCTCGGCTGGTGCGAATGACGCATCTGCCAGCGCGCCGACGAAGACTTCGACGGCGCCGGCCCCGAGATTTTCCAGTGGCCTGCCCTCCGGCAGCAGGTCGCTGGCGATGGGCGATGCCCACATCAAACCGGGATCGGATTTTCCGCGCTGGGAAGCGTTCGTCGGCTACTCGTTTCTGGCTGCGCGTCCCGGTGGATTCGTTACGGGGAATACCCTATTCCACGGCGGCAGCGCGTCACTGGCTTACAACCTGAATAACTGGGCCGGGTTGGTGGTCGATTTTGGCGGGTACCACGCGGGCACAATCAACAACGCCCCCGCGAGTGCCACTCTTTTCAGCTACATGTTTGGCCCGCGCTTTTCCTACCGCAACAGCAGCAGCGTGACGCCCTTTCTCCAATTCCTTTTCGGTGGGGCGAATTGCAACTCCGGTTGCCCGTGGGCGGGGAGCAATGCATTCGCCTTCACGGCCGGCGGGGGATTGGATTGGGCGCTGAGCCACCACATTTCGTGGCGAGTGGTGCAGACAGAATACTTCATGACCAGTTTCAGCAATCCCTTGGGGTCGCATCCCCAAAACAATATTCGCGTTTCGAGTGGCCTGCTATTTCGTTGGGGCGCGCACCCGGAGATGGTGAACCAGGCTCCGGCGGCGACCTGCTCGGCGGACAAGAGAGAAGTGATGGCCGGTTCAGGCGATACCGTTCCGGTGCACGCTTCAGCGACCGACAAGGACGGGGATGCGTTGACCTATAGCTGGACGGCCTCGGGAGGCCGCGTGGATGGATCCGGCGCCGATGCACGCTGGAATTCCGCCAGCGCGGGCGCGGGTTCCTACACCATTACAGCGCGTGTCGATGACGGACATGGCGGATCGGCTTCGTGTTCCGTGGATGTCCGCGTGACGGCGCCTCCGCCACCGCCGGCGCCAAAACCGCCGGTGATGAGCTGCTCGGTGGATCGCAGCAACGTCATGGCGGGCGAGCGGGTAAACGTGATGGCCACTGCGTCAAGCCCGCAGAACTTTGCCCTGACCTACAAGTGGCAGGCCAATGGCGGACAAGTGGTGGGCAGCGGAGCCAACGTCCAGTTTGATACCACGGGCCTTGCTCCCGGCACTTACACCATCACAGGCCGAGTGGATGACGGACATAACGGCGCAGCGGATTGCACGGCGAACGTGACCGTGCAGCAGCCGCCACCGCCACCACAGGCCAGCAAGATCAATGATTGCGCCTTCAAGCCGGCAACCAGCGCGCGTGTGGACAATGTCTGCAAGCGCGTTTTGGACGACGTGGCGTTGCGCCTGCAGAACGAGCCCAAGGGGACGGTGGTGATTGTTGGATACGCCGATCCGAAGGCCAAGGGCGCGAAGAAGACGGCCACCGACCGGGCGGAGAACGCGGCGAAGTATTTGGCCGGCAAGGGAATTGACCGCAGCCGGATCACCGTGCGCTCCGGCGACGGACAGGAAGGCGCAGGAGCAGCGAATCAACGAGTGGACATTATCTGGGTTCCGGAAGGTGCCAGCTACTGAAGCCGGAACACTGACCACTCATCATCAACGCGGACCGATTGCCACCAGCCCGACACGGGGGAACCTCCCGTGCCGGGCTGGCGCGTTTCCGGCAAGATGGTTTGCATGACCGCGGCTGAACTTGAATCAAGGTAGAATCAGGAAAACTCCCATGAGGCGTCGCGCCAAGTTCGCCCTTCTCCTGTGCCTGCTGCTTGCCCCCCTCACGCGCGCTCAAGTCTGGCAGCCGATGGGGCCGCCGGGCGGAGATGTCCGCACACTTTCTGTTGACCCTGCAAACCGCAATCAGATTTACCTCGGCACATCCGATGGCCACGTTTTCCGTTCAGGCGACGCAGGGGAGCACTGGACGCTCCTGGGCCGCGCGGGCTCGCGGCTGGATAGCGTCATTACATCGATTGTTGTGGATGCGCGAGACTCGCGCGTTTTGTGGGCCTCCACATGGACACAGGATCCCACGGCGGGCGGGGGCATTTACCGCAGTGATGACGCAGGGCAATCGTGGCGGGCCGCGGGCCTTGCGGGTCACGCCGTGCGGGCGCTGGCGCAGGCGCCTTCCCGACCAGACCTGATTATCGCGGGCGCCGTGGACGGAGTCTTCCGCACGGTAGATTCGGGCGCTGCATGGGAGCGGCTCACGCCGGTGGGCCATGAAGAGTTGCGGAATTTTGACTCCGTGGCATTCGATCCCGCTGACGCGCAGGTCATCTATGTGGGGACTTATCACTTGCCGTGGAAGACCGCGGACGGAGGAGCGCACTGGGCGCCGGTGCACGAAGGAATGATCGATGACTCCGATGTGATGAGTCTCTTCGTGGACCGCACCCACACACGGCGCATCTTCGCCAGCGCGTGCTCGGGAATCTACATGAGCGAAGATGGGGCCGCTCTGTGGCGCAAGATACAGGGCATTCCTTATTCCGCGCGAAGGACGCAAGTGATCCTGCAGGATCCCGAACATCCCGCGACAGTGTATGCCGCCACGACGGAAGGGCTGTGGGTGACGCAGAACAGCGGATCGGGATGGCGGCGGCTCACGCCGGGCGATTGGGTGATCAACGCCGTGGCGGCGCTGCCCGGACGGATTGTCATTGGCACGGAGCGTCTGGGCGTGCTCTTGAGCGATGACGGTGGCGCGCATTTCCGTGCGGCGAATGAGGGTTTCTTCCACCGCGCGATACTTGCCCTGGCGCTGGACCGCGACCGCCCCGGGCGCGTCCTGGTGGCTCTGGCAAATGCGCCGGAGAGTTTGTTGGCGACCGAGGATGGAGGGAAGAGCTGGACTCCGCTGGGCCCGGGATTGAAGACGCAAAGTCTGCGGAAAATCTATGCGACGCCGGATGGATGGCTCGCCGCATTGCAGCGCGGCGGATTGTTTCGATACAGTTCCGCGAGGAATTCGTGGGCGGCGGCCGGGCGGCTCGATCCCGTCACAGCAAAGGAACTTGCGGGAGCTTCCAACTCCACACCCGGACGGGGAAAGTCACCCGTGATTCCTGGTGTGCAATTCGCGGAACCTGTTCTGGACATGGCCTTTTCGAGCAGCGCTTGGTTTGCCGCCACTGCCCACGGGCTTTTGCGCTCCGTGGATCAAGGGGAGACCTGGAGTCTGCTGCCGCTCGGACCCATGGCCACCTTGCCGGTCTCGAGTGTGCGGGCTTCTGCTGACGGAGCCCGATTGTGGGTGGTTTCTCTGCGCGGGATGGTTTTTTCGGCCGATGCGGGAAAGAGTTGGGCGTGGCACGATTTGCCCGCGAGCGCGGGAGCCGCACTGTGGCTGGAGGTCTCGCCCGGCGCGGACGAAGATACGCTTGTTGCCGCTGCGGAGAAGGGACTCTACATTTCGCGCGATGCGGGTCAGAGTTGGAATCGAGTGGGGGCGGGACTTCCGCAAGCTCCAATCCAGAATCTGGCGACAGCCGGCGCAACATTTCTTGCCTCCATGCGCGCCGGTGGCCTTTATCTTTCGCGCGATCGCGGCCGCACGTGGACGCGCGTGAGCGGGACCCTGGCAGAGGGATTTTTCCCGGCGGTCACAACAGAGGAGAAGGCATTGACGCTGTTTGCCGCTTCGGCGACCGAGGGGCTCTTTGCCATCCGGTTTGAGCGCACCGAGCACAGCGCCATTCCGGGGAACGAATTGCCCCAGCTCTAGCTGGAAGACCACAAAGGAGGACCTGAAATGCCAAACGTACACAGATCCGATTGCAGACGAGTGGTCATCGCTGCATTTCTCTTGTTGGGAGTCACCACCGGCTGCTTCAAATCTTCAACGCAGCCACCGGACAAACAGGCGCAACAGGCCCAGCCCGGTCAACAGCCGGCAACGCCAAGTTCAAGCGCTGCGCCTGCGAGTGCTCCCGCGAGTGCTGCGGCGTCCACTCATGCAATGACGCTCCCCACCGGCACCAGTCTGCAGGTCACGTTGGATCAATCGCTCGCAAGCGATAAGAGCCATAGCGGCGATGGCTTTCAAGGGAGTCTGGCGCGGGCCGTCGAATTGGACGGCATGGTTGTATTTCCAAAGAATGCGAGAGTCCTGGGCAAGGTGACGCAGGCGAGAGCTTCGGGGCGGCTGCAGACCCCTGCTTTGCTGTCGATCACGCTCTCCTCCATTGAAGTCAATGGGACAAGTTATGACATTTCCACCAGCTCCATCACTCGGCAAGGGCAAAGCCACAAGAAGCGGAATACTGTGGCCATTGGAGGCGGCGCCGCCGCTGGAGCCGTGATTGGCGCGATCGCTGGAGGTGGCAAAGGCGCCGCCATTGGCGCAGGAGCCGGAGCGGCAGCAGGCACGGGAGGAGCAGCCCTGACGGGTAAACAGGATATTACATTGGCTGCAGAAACGATTCTGACCTTTCGGTTGAAGCAGCCCGTGTCGATAAATGTGAAGAATTGAACACTTAGGTTCATGCCCTGCATGGATCGGCCATCAGAGGGGAACAAATCCCGATTTGAACTGGGATGAGTTCCCCTTTATGCATACCCAGTGCTTCCAAGAAGTTACGAATGATGCGCGGACGATTCTTTCGTTGACATAGTTCCTAAAGTGGTATTAACCTTCCGTGGAATTCTGAGAGCGCCCCCGCCAAGCCCTTTCGATTCAAGCAGCAAACCGGCGTTCAGATTTGGCACAGCCCTTGCATTCAGAATTGATACTCGGAGGAGTTCGCTAACATGCAAACGGGACAGGCAAGTGCGAAAGGCCCGGGCCCTTCGGTCACGGCTTTGATTGTGGATGACGAGACGCAGGCCCGTGAGCTCTGCGCGGACGTGGTGGAGGGCGCGGGGCTGCATGCGCGCACCGCCTCCACAACGGAAGAAGCGATGGCCTCGGTGGAGGAGAGCCCGGTAGACATCGTTATCACCGACTTGAATGTGCCCAAGATGGGTGGGATTGCACTCTTGCGGCACCTGCGGCAGAGCGCGCCGCAAGTTGCCGTAATGGTGTTGACGCAGTACGGCACGGTGGAGACGGCGATTGAAGCCACGAGGCTCGGCGCTGCCGATTATGTGATGAAGCCATTCCATGTGGAGGACTTGCGCGCAAAGATTGAACGGCTGGTGCGGACCATCCATCTGGACCAGGAAAACCGGATCCTGCGCGAACAGTTGCGCAGCCGGCCGGGATTCGGCGGCCTTATCGGTGTCTCTACGAAGATGCAACGCGTTTACCGCCTGATTGAGAGGGTCAGCCAGCACAACTACCCGGTACTGATACTGGGGGAAAGTGGCACAGGAAAAGAACTGGTGGCACGGTCGATCCACTTCCTGGGTGCGCGCCGGCAAAAAAACTTTGTGCCCGTGGATTGCTCCTCTCTGGCGCCCACGCTCATCGAATCGGAATTATTCGGGTATGTGAAAGGCGCTTTTACCGGTGCGCAACAGAATAAGAAAGGCCTGCTGGAATCCGCGGAAGATGGAACGCTGTTCCTGGATGAGATCGGCGATCTGCCCGTGGACATGCAGGCGAAACTCTTACGCGCGCTGCAGGAGCGAGAAGTGAAACCGGTGGGATCGAACGACCGCATCCCGCTGAAGGCTCGCATCATGGCAGCGACAAACCGCGATCTGGAGGCTTCCATTCGCGCCGGGACGTTCCGGCAAGACCTATATTTCAGGTTGAACGTGGTGCAAATCAAGATCCCGCCGTTGCGCGATCGCAAGACGGACATCCCGCTGCTCGTCAGCTCGTTCCTGGAGAAATTTGCGGAAGCTGAACATCCTCCGCGGACGATCACCGAAGAGGCCATGCGGCGGTTGATTGCATATGACTGGCCGGGGAATGTGCGTGAACTCGAAAACGCCGTTGAACGCGCGGTGGCGCTGGGCTCCGGCACCACGGTGCTCTTGAATGACCTACCTTCCAATCTGCAATTCGCTTCGCCAGAACACCCGCCCGCAGAGGACGAACTGGTTCCCCTGGAAGTGATGGAGCGGCGCGCGATTTTTCGGGCATTGCGCGAAACGGGCGGCGATAAGCTTGCCGCGGCGAAGTTACTGCAGATTGGAAAGACGACGCTTTACCGCAAACTGAAGGAATATGAATTCGAGCCCAAGAACTAGGCCGGCCTGAGCGGAAATTCGCATCCACGCCGGAATTTCACGCGCCCATTCCCCTCTGGGAAATAAAAAGCCAGAATTCCCGAACTGAAACGATCAAGTAATTTCCTCCCCTGCGACACCTTCCAAAGTGTTGATTCCATGCGGAATCCAGTCGTGACATTGGCGACCGCATTGCAATGGACAAAGCGGAGGAAATCGATGCCCGTCAAAAAATCGAGGTCCTGGCTTCGAACTTGCCGCGTGGCGGCGGAGTATGCAGCGGCAATCGGAATCGCAGCGCTCGCCAGCTACGTGATCATTGGGGCGCGCTAAGCAGGGACCGATGGCCGCGCAGACATCCATGCATCGAGTTGGACATTCCAGTGTACTCACCGGCCCGAGCCGCGTTCTCGCGCGGGCGCAATTGGAATGCCTGGCGGAATCCCTTGAGACTGGAATTGTTCTTGTGGATGAGGCTGACAACCTGTGCTTCATGAATGAGCGATTCGCGCAGCTCTTTGGAGTTCCAAGGGAGATGCTGGACATGGCACGGACGGGTGGCAGGTTGGCAGTGATCCTCGCGGAGCAGCTTCGCGAGCCGAGCGCGTTTCTGGAGCGTCGCCGGGAACTCGCGGCGCGGCCACGCCTGGTGTCGCGGAATGAATTGGAAATGGAAAGGCCGGAACGGCGAGTCCTGGAACTGGCAACGAGGCCGGTTTTGGATGGTGAGGGCGAATACTTGGGGCGGCTGGAAGTCTATCGGGATGTCACGAGTCAGCGACTCATGCAACACAAGCTGGAGCAGACGGAAAAGCTGGCTGCGCTCGGACAATTGATCTCGGGAATTGCCCATGAACTGAATAACCCGCTGACCAGCATCATGGGCTATGCGCAATTGTTGCTGGGCCGGCGCCTCTCACTCGCACAGTCCGCGGATGCGCGCCTGATCCACCAGGAGGCGGAGCGCGCGGCCCGCATCGTCAAGAACCTTTTGTTGTTCGCGCGGGGAGCGCAGCCGGAAAGGCGTCCCGTAAACCTGAATGAGATCGTCGAGAGGGCAGTGTCGCTCCGAAACTATGAATTGCGTCTGGAGAATATCGGGCTCTCGTTGGACCTGGATTCCGGGCTTCCCTTGGTTGTGGCTGATTCCGCCCAGTTGCAACAGGTGCTGTTGAACCTCATTGTCAACGCGGAGCAGGCCATCCGTCAGGGAACGGGGGAAGGAGGCATCATCATCCGCACATTGAGATTAGGACACGAACGCGTGGGGCTCCAGGTTGCGGACACCGGTCCGGGAATACCTGCGGAAGTGATGCCGCGCATATTCGATCCTTTCTTCACCACCAAGCCCGCCGGTGTCGGGACCGGACTGGGTCTCTCCATCGCCTGCAGCATCATCCAGGATCATGGGGGCGAGATTTCTGTGGAGAGCCAGCCCGGACAAGGAACCAAATTCACCATTGAATTGACTATCGCCAAGGGAGCGTCAGCCGTGCCAAGCGTCCGCTCCGCCAGACCTGTGGTCCCCAAGATGCAATTCGAAGGTGCGAAAGGCGAACGGATTCTGGTGGTGGAGGATGAACCCACAGTCGCGCACCTGATTGCCGACGTCCTGGGCGAGGAAGGCTTTTCGGCCGATGTGGTTCTGGACGCCCGCGCGGGGTTGGAAAAGGCGATGGGCGGCCACTACGATCTGGTCATCTGCGACCTCAAGATGCCGCGGATGGACGGCAAGGCGTTTTACCGCGCACTCCTGGAAAAAGGCAACCCCTTGCACGACCGGGTCGTGTTCGTGACGGGAGATACGATGGCTCCTCACACCATGGATTTCCTCGAGTCCTGCGGCCTTCCCTATCTGGCGAAGCCTTTTCTGGTGGAGGAATTGAAGGCCGTGGTCGCGGACGCCTTGTCTGCCGCCGCGCACGCGTCATCGCGGGTCAAGGAGCAGAGCCACGTGATGAATAAGCAGGAAGCCCTTGGGCGCGGGAATGGGACAAAGGGAGACAACGAGTGACCTACCGGATACCTGAATTCAACGAAGGGCGGACGAATCCTTGAATATCGACCGCCCATTCCTGGCGTCCCTGGGGCGTGAGATCCTCATGGTTTGTGCGGATCCAATCCTGACCCGTCGCTTGGTTGCCGAGCTGGGATCAGCGGGCGGCCCCCGCAAGACCCCGCTCGCCACGAGCCTGACCCAGGCCCAAAAGATGCTGGAGGCCTGGACCCCGAACGTAATCCTGTTGGATGAATCCTCCATCGAGCCGGACCCCGGCAACGAATCGCTGGAATTGGCAGCCGGGGCCCTGACCGAGCATGCTCCCGTGGTTGTGGTTGCAGCGGCGCAGAATCAGGAGTCACTGGGATTCCTGATTAGTTCGGGCGCAGTGGACCTGGTGGCACGTACCGGCAACTTCGTGCCGGTGGCTGTGGGACTTGTGCTGCGACGCTCGCGTCTGGCGGCACAGGCGCCGGGGGATGTTTTTGCCGAAAGCACCTTGGAAGGGGATTTCGGGGAGCTCCTGCGGCATGAAGTGAACAACCCGTTGACGGGAATTCTGGGGAACGCCGAGCTGCTCTTGATGCATCGGGATATTCTGCCGCCCAACGCGGTTGCGCGGCTGGAAACTATCGCTGAGCTTGCCGTGCGCTTGCGGGAGACCATCCGCCGGCTGAGCGACTCCTGGGAATCGCGTCAGGAATCCACACGCATTGCGTGACATCGCAATACGCCCATAGTGGTCGGCCTGCTGATCCTTTTTCCAAGCAAATTCGGGATGCATCGCGGTTTGAAGCCGGGTCATTGACCGGCTGGATGGCAGCCGCCCCGGAAGGCGTTGAAGAAGGAAAGCACTCGAGTTGCATATTCCTCGGGAGCTGTTCCCAGCGCCGAGGCATGCGGGGCCTTCGCCACGATCCAGAATTGCCGGGGGCCGGTCGCCGCATTGTAAATAAGCTGCGCATGCCGCGGCGGCAGCGTCGCGTCGAGCCCGTCCCCAATCAGAAAAATGGGGAAAGCGCGCATTCGGACGGCTCGGACGGTAGAGACTTCGGCGGCATGAAAGCCTGCTTCACGTTCCGCTGCGAATAACCCCGCTTCCACGGCCGGACGGAAAAGTGTGCGTCCAAGCCACGGGCTGACATGGAACCCGGCATAGTCGTAGGCCGCTTCCCGCAGGTCGCTGAATGGGCTTTCTGCAACGACGGCGGCGATGCGCGGTTCCACGGCGGCAGCCTGGAGCGCGATACCCGCCCCCATCGAAACTCCGAGTGCGAATATGCACCGCGGATGTGCGTTCTCTTCGAGAGCAGCGACGATGGCGCGGACGTCATCGCGCTCCTTCCACCCATAAGTCGCGATCATGCCTTCACTCTCTCCCTGGGCGCGAGAATCCATCATCAGAACGCTGTAGCCGGCGCGCAGCAGAAATTCCGCCTGACCGATGACTCCAGCGCGATCGTCGGCGACGCCATGGAAGAGGAGAACCCAGTCTGCGGGTAAATGGTTTGTCGGAGATATGTCTTTTCGGACCAGCCATCCGCGGAGGAAAATTCCGTCCGGCGTGCGGACGGTGAAATCCTCCCGCGTGGCTCCCGCGCGTCGAAATTCCGCATCGGCCCGCGCGAAACTCTCCGGGGTGAGGAGGCGCCGCGAAGGATGAAGCTCTCGTGGCATCCACCAATAGCCGACAGGCGCGGACAGCAACCACATTAGAATGACAGACAGGCCGGCCCAACGTAGATGACGCCGCATGAGTGCCCCACTGAATAAAGATACGACTCCATTCAGTTGGATGTTTCTGAGGGGAAAGGCACCGTGCGCTGAGTCAGATCGGCTTACGAACCAGTGGATGAGTAATGGCGCACGCCGCGGCTCCAGGCAAAAATCGCCACAGAGGCGCAGACGATGGCGACGACGGGGATGAGCGCGGCGGAGTGGCGAAAATCTCCGTGCGCCAGAAGCCGCGCGCCGGGATAAAACGTGGCGAAGCCGAAGGGGACAATCCAGCTCAGGAAAAACTGGATGTAGCCCGCGTAGATGGACATGGGATAGCGCCCAAAAGCGAGCAGGTTCCAGAACGGAGGGTGAACACCGACGCGATCCTCAAACCAGAAGGAGAATGTGCTGAGCAGGAGAAAGATGGAGATATAGATGATTCCCCCGCACACGCTGAACAGGATGAGAAGCAAGACACTTTCCACTCGCCAGTGGATGTGCATGTGCACGGAAGCCCAGATCACAATGACCACGCCGGTGAAAGCCTCGAAAAAGGATTCGATGCGGAAATTTTCAAACAGCACCTGGAAGAGCGAATTCACCGGGCGAAGCAGTACGCGGTCAAATTTTCCCTCCATGATGTGCGTGTTGCCGAATTCATAGAGGTTCATGCTGAGCACATTGAAGAGCCCGTAAGGAATGAGCGAAAAGCCATAAAGGAAAACGATTTCCTCGAATCGCCAGCCGGGGAGAGCGGCCCTCTGAAAGAGAATGAGCACGACGGCGAAGGCGAAGAGGTTTGCCGCGGTGCTGGTGGCCAGGCTCACAAAAAAATCGGTGCGATAGCCGACGCGGACTTTGAGGTACTGCGCGAAGTACTCCCCAAGGAGTCCGGCGTGCAGGCGAAGGGATTGCATTGGTTGCGCCATCCGCCTAGCCGCCGTGAATGGTGATTTTTCGCGTGGCGCGGCCCCACCAGAGATGTCCGAGCCAGAGGAGCGCGGCGACCCACAGCCATTGCGTCAGGAGTGCGCGCGCCGCTGCTAGGCCGTTGATCTTGCCGAGATAAATCTGCAACGGCGTAAAGGCAATGTGCTGGAAGGGAAGCCAGGCGGAAATCTTCTGAATGGACGCTGGAAAGAGCGCCATGGGAATGAGCAAGCCGCTCAACAGTTCGATGAGCCAGTATTTTGCGCGGATGAGCGCGAGGATGGATTTCAGCGGGATGGCGCAGGTGCCGATCATGAAATTGATGGCGGCCATGAGCATGATGCTGCCGAGGACGGCGATGAGAAACAACGCGAAATTCAACAGCGAAGCGGGCATCCGCACCGGGAAAATAATGGCCACGGCGAGGGAGGTCAGCGCGGTGAGCATGATCAGACGGAAAGCGGTCTCGCCGAGCGCCCGGCAGATCCACATCCACTGAATGGAAACGGGCTTGATGAAATCCATGGCGATCTTGCCTTCGATCACTTCGTAGGCCATTTCCTGGTCGATGGTATTCCAGTAGAGCGAACGGATGATCCAGCCGACAGCGACATAGGTGAGGATTTGGGAGAGGTCGTACCCGCTGATTGTGGTCGCGGCGGACCCCGCAGTGGCGGCAGCGCGCGCCCGGAAAACCGCGGACCAGATGAAGTAATACACCGTCACGTTGATCAGGTAAGTGAAGATTCCGGCGTAATAGCGCAGACGGAACGCCAGAATATTCACGAAGCCGATGCGTGAAAACTCAAAATAAGGCGTAAGGACGTGGGTGCGCGCGCTCATGAGGATTGGGAAACTCCGGCCGGCATCTCCATCACGGCTTCACCCGCATAGATTCGCTTGATGATTTCCTCGATGGGTTCGTCTTCAATCAGGAGGTCGCGGATATCTCCGGCGGCCAGGATCTTGCGGATAAGCTCGGCGGTTGAAACGCGCGCGCGGTCAAAGCGCACGCGGTAAGTCACGTCGTCCACGGATTCAGCTTCCAGCCCCTCCGCGGCGAGCGCGTGGTGCAGCGCGGCGGCGGCCTCGCTATCACGGAGAGCAAACTTGATCTGTTTGGTACGAAGGAGTTTCTGTTTGAGGAGCGAGAGGGGGCCGTCATACAGCAGCCGGCCATGATCAATGATCATGATGCGGCGGCACAGCTCCTCAATGTCATCCAGGTCGTGCGTGGTCAGCAGGACCGTGGTGCG
>JBGOTC010000005.1:0-29652 GCA_041476305.1 Terriglobia bacterium | reverse complement strand
CTTTTTTCCGCGCTGTGGGCGTGTGCGAGGGGATGTTTCGATGCCGCGAGCCATCACAATCTGGGCCGCTGTTGCCGCGGTCTCCATCGCGTGGCAAGAAAGCTGCGAGGACCCCGCCGTTTTCTGCTACCGTATTGGAAGGCGGATTTTTGTGCGTGGATCTGGCGAGAATCCCCCTCACGGCCGGGGCGCATGCTCGAATTCCTCAGACACTTACTCCACAATCTCTACGACGTTCAGGGACTGATCCGCTGGGGCGGCCCGCTCCTCGTCTGCATCATCGTCTTCATCGAGACCGGTTTCTTTGTTGGCTTCTTTCTCCCCGGCGATTCCCTGCTGGTGACCGCCGGAATCTTTGCTGCGGCGGGCTACCTCAATATCTGGACACTTGTCCCCATGGTCGTGGTGTGCGCCATTGCCGGCGACCAACTGGGGTATTGGATCGGACGCAAGGCCGGCCATGCGCTCTATAACCGTCCGGATTCGTTGATCTTCAAGCGTCGCCATCTCGAGCACGCCCACCAGTTTTACGAAAAATACGGTGGCAAGACCATCATCCTGGCCCGCTATGTCCCCATTGTGCGCACCTTCTGCCCGCCCGTCGCGGGGGCCGCGGGAATGACTTACCGACGATATCTCTTGTATGACATCGCGGGCGGCGCGCTCTGGGTGGGCAGCATGATGTTCGGCGGCTATGGAGTCGGGAAGCTGATGCCCGGCCTCGGCGACCGCATCCACTACGTCATCATCGTCGTAGTGTTCCTCTCCCTTTTGCCCGGGATCATCGCTGCTCTCCGCGCGCGCCGACAGAATCAGGCCGCGGCGGGGACTTCCGCGCGCGTCTCCTCCGCTGAAACCGATCCGGACTAATCGAAGGAGTTCCGCCGAACCAAATGTCCAGTTCCGCTTCCCGCCGCCAGCCAAATGCCAAGCGCTCTATCCATGCCGTGATTTTCGATATTGGCCGCGTCATTGTCGGACTCGACCCGCGCCGGATCCTCGCTGTCCTCGGTCCCGCAGCAACCGCCGGAATGAAAACCACTCCGGAAAAAGTGTGGGCCACCATCCAGTCCGATCCCTTGTGGAATGACTGGCAGATGGGCCGCGTTGCCTCCCGCGAGTGGGCGGAACACCTCTGCGACTTGTTCTCAGTAAAAATCACCTTTGAACAGTTCCGCGATGCCTGGAACAGCGTCATTCTCCCCCATCCACTCTTGCCGGATTCTTTGTTTGCCCGTCTCTCAAGAAAATGCCGCCTCGTCCTGCTCTCCAACACCGACCCGCTGCATGTCGAATATCTGCAGCCTCGCTTCAGCTTCTACCGCTATTTTCCCGCCCGGGTTTTCTCCTGCCGCGCGGGCGCCACTAAGCCCAGCCCCAAGATTTTTCAGGCCGCCATCCACGCTGCGGGTGTCCATCCGCGAAATGCCCTCTATGTGGATGACGTCCTTCAATATGTGCAGGCCGGTCGGCGCCTCGGTCTTCAAGGTCACCAGTTCCGCAACCGTGCGAAGCTCGAATCTGCCTTGCGTTCCTACAACTTGCTCTAATCGCCGCCCACTGACCCGTTTGCGGCCCTTGCAATCCGTGAAGGGCCGTCCTCACCCTGGATGGAGGAATATGGAAAATCTTTGCCCATTCAGTGACTCGCCCTTCAGATTTCGATTCCTCTATCTAATTGAAACAAATGGCACTTGTTTTGTTTCGCCTTGGAGTAATCTTGGCACGCTGATTGCCCTCTGTGACAGTGAAGCGAGACGGGTCACCCCTTCCGGCCGCTCGGAGGTCTTACTTTGCGAGCCCTTGTCCGACGCTTGTCTATCCCGGCTTCTGAATCGCAGCTAAGCATCGCCCTTGCCTTGAGCGTCGTGGTCATGAGCCTGCTGCTCTGGGGCATCGTTTGGCAGGCCGACATCATCACCAAGCAGCGCGACGTCATTCGCTGGTTGTGGTCTGTCCATGGCGGCCACTCCGGCTAGTTTCTTTCACAATTTTCTCTCTCAGACGTCTTCACCAGGGCCGCCCTTCCCGGCGGCCCTCCCCTTTTTCTCTCCATCCCCGCGCCAAGATGGGCGCGCCCGCGCACACTTGTCCCTCATCGTGATTCTTCTGAAAAACTGCGGCGGGGCCTACTTTACGAAAAGCGCTTCGCGAAGTTGATCGCGTCCGAGGTACGTTTTTGAAGTGTGAAAGTGGGAGAACAAATCCAGGATTTCGCGGTTCTGAAACACCCTTGCGAAGGGGAACACCGATGGGGTGGGCACCAGTTCCAAAGTGCCTTCCTCGACCACGCGGTAGCGCCGGAACTGGTCGGGACGATGGCTGTGGAATACCCCCAGCACCACGCCGCCCTCGCGCAGCAAACTCCGGATGCGGTCTGCCGTCCGCCGCATCATGTCGTCCTCAAGGTAATCCAGCAAATCCCATGCCAGCACGGCGTCAAATGTTCCGGGCTCGAATTTCAGGCTGTCTTCCAGGAAGCGCGCCGCCATTTCCGCGCGCGTTATGCGGTCCGCTTCCGCTGGCAAAGTCCGCTGGCGTTCCGATTCTTCCTGCGAATAGTTCTTCCAACCCGTCAGCAGGTCCTCGGTATAAACTCTGAACCCTCGCTCGATGAAAAAGCTCACCGTGGATTGCCACACCGGACCCAGGTCCAGCAACCTCCCGTGATTGCTCCCGCCCAGATGCCAGAGAAAATCCTTCAGACTGTTGGAGGGGCGTTGCGAGCGCGGGGAAAATGCGGGCTCTGCCGGAGTGATCACCGGGGCGTGTGCGTGCGAGCGCTGGACTTCGGGGAGGGTCGCTCGCTCCGGGCCCATTCGTAAACGATTCAGAAAGCCCATTCTCTGTTCTTTTCAGCCATCCAGAATTCTTTAAGCTTGTTCGGGTCCGCCCAGCGCCAGCGTCACTTCGGTCCGGTGCTCTCCCGCGCCAGTCGAGCCGTTGGCGCCGGAACGCCCGGATTTCTTATCGCCTGGCTGCGCCACTTCGATCTTTCCGCTGACCACCGCGCCTTCTTCAATCACCAGACGAGGTGAAACCGAGTCACCTTCCCAGCGGCCCGTCGGCCCCACCACCACGCGCTCACCGCCGCGCACATTTCCTTTCAATTCGCCGCGCACGATCACTTCGCGCGCATCAATGTCGCCGGTCACGCGTCCGTCCGTGCCGATCACCACGCGGCCACCCGCCAATTTCACCGAGCCGCGCAGCTCGCCATCAATCTGGAGGTCGTCCCCGCCCGTCACCTGTCCGTGGATCGCGATGCCCTTGCACACCACGCTTACTGAAGGCTTCGGCGGCTCCGGCCGCGCCACGGGCGGGGCGGCTTGTTGCACGGCTTGCGCGGGATTCGCGGGAGCAGAGGGTGTGACTCCAATGTTTTGCGGAGAGGGAGATGCCTTGGGCTCTTCTTGCCTGCGCCACATAATTGCCTCCTCAGAGAGTGTCAGGAAGGGGGTCTGCCTCGGAGGGCCCCACGACACCGCTAGAGGGGCGGACTATAGTACATAGCCCGGTCAAATGTAAATGGCCTGGGAGGTTAGTTCAGGGTCACCGGGTGACACTAAAGGCAACCCGCCCCCACCTGTCCTTTGGTACAGGTTTTCGCCGCTAAAAATCAGGGGTTTCTGCAACTCCAAGTTATTTTCTGATTGAGAATTATTCTGGATTCTAGAGGAGAGTCACCTTGCGATTTGCCGTTTCAACTTGACACAGGCCCGGTCCTCCAACTGAAAGCGGGCTGGGAGGCCCATTCTCTCTGCCGCGGCATGCGCGACCACCAGGCACTCTTGCTCTTGTGGTTCCAGATTTGAGGGCGCCTCGCCTTTACAATCCGGGGTCCAGAGACCGCAACCGCTCCGCCGCCGCTTCCGGCTCCAACGGATTGAAATAAACTTCCTTCAGGCTGTAAGACTTGCTGCGCGATTCCACAATGGGCAGGATTTCGATGTGCCAGTGGTAGTCTTCGGCAATCGTCGTCCAGTAATTCGCCATCTCTCCCTTGTTTTGTGTCGTACTCGGCGATGTGTGCACCACCAGATGGTAGTTCGTCGTTACACGTTCCAGTCTCCGCAAAACGCGCCCCAATAAACCGGCGAGATATCTACGGTTGGCTCCCGGCCGCGGCTGCTCAAACAAGTGGTTGTGCTTACGGTTCATCAGCCAGATCTCATAGGGCACGCGAGAGGCGTAGGGACAGAACGCGAAGTAGTCGCCCTGGATATCCACCATGCGTTTCCCGCGCTTTTCTTCCTGCCGCACGATATCGCAAAACACACAGCGCTCCTTTTGTTGAAAGTAGGTGCGCGCGGCGCGCAATTCATAGAGGATTCGCCGCGGAACAAACGTCGTTGCCGTAATCTGAGAGTGGGAATGTTCCCACTCCGCGCCCGAGGCCTTCCCCTGATTCTTGAAGACGGTCACATACTTGAATCGCTTGTCGCGCTTCAGGTCAGCAATCCTGCTGGCGTAGGCGCCGAGCACCAGGTCGATTTCCTCGTCGCTGAGTTGGGAGAGCCGCCGGTCATGCAGCGGGCTCTCCACAACAATTTCGTGCGCCCCCACAAGCTGCATGCGGTCGTAAATCCCTTCCGCTACACGCCCCACTTCTCCTTCAATGCGGTAGAGCGGGTCGAAATGCGGGATGACGCGCACCTTCCACGGCCCAGTGGCGGGCGCAGTCCAGAGCGCCGGCTGAGCCGACTCGTGGCCGGGACACAACGGGCATCCCGCGGGCTGTTCGACGTCTTCCGGGTGGCCGACGACCACCCAGCTCCTTGTGATGGGGTCCTTACGCAGTTCCATGGGGGAATGTACCGGGAAATTCGCGGCGTGATCTTGCTTCGGGGAGTGCCAATTCTGTCCAGTGGATCGCGCTCTGCATCAATGTTCCGAACTTTATCCTACCACTCCGCACGGCGCAAGCCACCTTCTCCAGTTTCCGGCAGGTTTTATGGACATTGCCCTCCAAAAATACCCATGCAATTCCGCGCTTTCTTCGGTAGAATCCCTCGCGCGAATGCCTTTTCTTCCAGGCCCATTCCAATCTTCCTTTTCCGGTCCCTTGCTCGTGCCCCCGCGCGCGCCACAATATCGAATTCATATTATTCGGCTTGTCTATTTCGGGGGTCTTCACCCTGCCCACGGCCCTCTGGCGCAGTGAGCGGCCCCCTCCAACTCGAAAGGAGAGTCATGAGAAAGCCTGGAGTCCTGTTTCTTGCATTGCTCATTGTCTGCTCCGCCGCGCCGGCCTTCGCCACCGGCGCCACCTGGAGCTTCAAGCTCGGCGAGGAGATCAAGTGGCTGCGCCTTGCCAATTCCGGTGACGTCATCGCCGCCGGGGATTCCTCCATCGTTTGCCTGGACCCCGACACCGGCCAGCAGAAGTGGAAGCGCGATGACCTGCAGGGCATCAGCTCCTATCAAGCCGAAGAAGTGGAAGGCACGCCCTTCCTCATTGTCAGCAAGAACAGCGCCGGGTCCACAAAGATCAGCGTCGTGAATGTCCAGTCCGGGCAGAACGAATGGGCGACCGATAAGATCAAGGGCGCCACCATCGGCATCTTTCCCATCTATGCCAAGGACATGGTCCTCATTTTCACCTCCCGCTCCAGCGGCGAAGCCAGGACAAAGCCCGGCATGTATGCCTTCCGGCTCTCCTCCGGCGAAGCGCTCTGGGATGCCGAGTTCGCCGATCGCGTGGACCTGCACATGGCCGAAAAGCATGGACGCTTCATCCAGCACTACGATCTCAGCGGCCACATGGACCCGGTCACCGAAGGCGACGCCATCTATTTCACCTATGCCGGCGTCCACAAGTATGACCTTACCTCCGGCAAACTCCTCTGGGGCGTTCCGTTTGACGTGACGGAGGGGAAGCTCAAGCGCGCCAACGCGCAGGCGCTCATCAATGGAGACATCGTTTACTCCTCTTCCAAAGGACAGCTCCGCGCCATCGACAAGAACAGCGGCGAAGTGAAGTGGACCTCCGCCGACTACGGCGCGGGGATCGCCGAGATGGTCATCAAGGGCAACGTCACTTATGGCCGCATGGGCGGAGAATTCTTCGACGACAAGGACCGACAATGGAAGCTGAAGACTCCCCTCGGCGTCGCCGCCATCAGCACGGTCAATGGACAGATGATCTGGAAATATGACGACGCCCACGACGGCATTACGAACATGGTGTTCGTCGATAACGACAAGACCATTCTTATTTCCGACGGCAAAAACGTGATCGGCCTGGACACCACCGCCGAAGGGAAGGTCAAAGAAGCCTACAAGCTCAAAATTGAATTCAAGCAGTTCACCAGCGCCGCCCAGAAGGCGATGAAAGTGGGACGGTTTGCTTTGGGCGGAGTGGGCGGCGGGCTGAAGGGCTTGTCGCAGGACAAGAAAAACGAAGACCGCCCCGTGGCCATCTACCACGCTGAGAAAGGCTTCGCCGTCATCCGTGGTCGGCAGAACATCGTGGCCTTCGATCCGGCAGAGCGGAAAATTGTCTGGGCCACTTCCTTCGCCCCGCCCGGCGTCAGCAACTTTGAAATGATCGCCATGACCGCCGTCTTCGCGCTCAGCTATGCCAACTCGACATTTGTTGCCGCGAACACTTACGCCGGCACTTTCACAAATTCCGCCGCGAACAACGCGCGGATGAGCTCGCTGCTCAACTATTCCAACATGCTCAGCAAACGCTATTCCGCGACCAAGGTTACCGACTTCGCGGCTTACATGCTCACTACGGTGGAGGAGGGCAAGGAGAAAGGCCCGGGAATCGTGGGCGTAAATATGGAGACCGGCGAGACCATCGCCCAAATCCTGCTGAAGCAGAAGGACCCGGATTACGTTGTGGATATGGTCACCGGAAGACTCTTCGATCGCCGCAAAGACACGATCGAAGCCTATTCCATTCGCTAATCAAAGCGCTGCGCGCCAATTTTCGGGCGCTTCAAACCAGAATGGCCCCGGAGGGTTTTTCTCCGGGGCCATCACTTCGCTAATCCGAATTTCAATGCTCTGAAGACTTAGACGGAAACCAAATCGCTCGGCTGCGGCGCTTTCGGGACCAGGTTCTCTTCGGGAACCAACTCACTCGGCCGCGGAGCTTCTTCCAGCGTCGCACGATTCACTTTCCGCGCCAGCCCCAACTTTTTCAGCACCCAGATGCCGTACCAGTTCACGTCAATCTCATACCACTTCAACCCGTGCCGCGCCGACACCGGATGCGCATGATGGTTGTTGTGCCACCCTTCGCCCCATGTCAACAGCGCGACCAGCAGGTTGTTCGTGGAATTGTCGTGGGTCTTAAAGCGTCGAGAGCCCCAAAGGTGCGTCGCCGAGTTCACCAGCCACGTGAAATGGAGCCCCAGCACGGTGCGCATGAAAATGCCCCACAGCAGAAACGGCCAACCACCCAGCGCGAATAGCGCCGCCGCAAGCCCAATCATTGGAACGTAATGGTATTTCGTAATCCAGATGTGGAATTTGTCCTTGGCCAGGTCGGGAACGTAGCGCGCCAGCGTCGTGGTGTCGTGGTGCATAGACTTCCCCACCAGGATCCAGCCCATATGCGACCACCACTTCCCATCCACGGGAGAATGAGGGTCTCCATCCTTGTCCGAAAACTGGTGATGGATGCGGTGCGTGGCCACCCAGAAGATCGGCCCGCCCTCCAGGGTCAGGGTCGCGCACACGGTCATCACATATTCGACCCACTTCGGAGTTTTGTAACCTCGATGCGTCAGTAGCCGGTGGTAGCCCATCCCAATGCCGAGGCTTCCCGTCACCCACCACAAGATGGCCGCGACCATCAAAGCTTTCCAGGTGATGAAGAAGAAGGCCGCTAGCGCTCCTGCGTGAAACAGGAACATGACAGAGGCGGTTACCCAATTGATTTGATCGGCGCCAGCGTGAGTTTTCCCGATATCTTCGAGATCCATCTTCGTGGCTTTCCCTTCCCCGAACCCTGCTCTTTATTTTTTCTCAAAAAGCCGTTGCTATGAAGTGCCTCGGGCGGAAAGGAGCGGCCGCGAATGGTAGCGAGCGAAAGTTCGAAGAAAGGCTGCTATAGCACCGACTGCAAGCATAACAGCATTTGACCCCGGCGGCTCATCTTATTTGGAGTATTTTGGCGAATAACAACACTGTTCCCTTTTGCACACTTCCTCCCGCCGTGTGTCTCCCATCACAAATCATAACTTCCTATGCGATTCCCGGTCACACATTCCCCGCTTCGTGCGTCTTATTAAGGTTAATCTTCCGAGGCTTGCACCGTGGCGGAGGTTTTCCGATGACCATGCTCTGGCAGGACTTGCGCTACGCCCTGCGCATGCTGATTAAGAACACCGGGTTCAGCGTGGTCGCAGTTCTCACTCTGGCGCTGGGCATTGGCACCAACACCGCCATCTTTTCGGTCGTCAATGCCGTGCTGTTGCGCCCGCTGCCATTCCGGGATCCGGATCGTCTCTGCTTCCTCTATGAGAGACTACCCGTGGCCCCGATCCTCGGCCCCTCCTATTTGAATTTCATTGATATTCGCGACCAGAACACGGTCTTTGAAGGAGTCGCCTCTGTCCACGCCGCCACCTTCACACTCACCGGAGCAGGCGAGCCCGAGCGCCTTGCCGCGCAAATGGCAAGCGCCAATTTCTATCCGCTCATGGGAGTCAGCGCCCTCCAGGGCCACACCTTTCTTCCCGAGGAAGACCGCGCCGGCGGCCCCGCAGTCGTCCTGATAAGCTACGGGTTCTGGCAGAGGCATTTCAACGGCTCTTCCGACGCCATCGGAAAGGCACTCACTCTCGATAATCAGTCTTACAACGTCATTGGGATTCTCCCCGCCGGCTTCCAGTTCCTGAACCCCGTGGACGTCATGGTCCCCTTTGCCCCGTGGGCAAGAGGACTTCCCGACGACCGTTCCTGGCATCCCGGCATCACCGCTGCGGCGCGCCTCAAACCCGGAGTCACGCTCGAACAGGCGCGCGTGGAACTCGACACCATCGCCAAGCGGCTGGAAAAACAGTACCCGGTGTATGACACCGACATGGGCCTCGGCGCCATTGGCATGCATGACCAGCTCGTGCAAAATGTGCGGCCCGCGTTGCTCGTTCTTCTCGGCGCCGTCGGGCTCGTGCTCCTGATCGCCTGCGGGAACATCGCCAACCTTCTTCTCGCGCGCTCCAGCGCACGCACGCAGGAAATCGCCGTGCGCATGGCCATCGGGGCGGGCCGCTCGCGCATCCTGCGCCAGTTACTTACGGAGAGCGTCCTCCTTTCATTCGCGGGCGCCGCCTGCGGACTCTTCATCGCCTGGCTCGCCATGTCTTCGCTCGTTTCGCTCGCCGCCTCCGCCATCCCCAACGTTGGCCCCATCGCGCTCGATGGCAAGGTGCTCGCCTTCAGCATGGGACTGGCATTGTTCGCTGGAATCCTCTTCGGGCTCGCTCCCGCGCTCCAAACCGCCAAACTCGATTTGCGCGGCATCCTGAACGACGCCTCCCGCGGAACCACCGGCGGCACACGCCGCCAGCAATTCCGAAATCTCCTGGTCGTCGGCGAAGTCGCGCTCGCCCTCATTCTGCTTGTCGGCGCGGGCCTGCTCATCCGCAGCTTTGAGCGCTTGCAGGATGTCTCCCCCGGATTCCAGCCCGCAAATCTGCTCGTCGCCGATGTTCCGCTCTCTCCGCGCGCGTATCCCCGGGCGCCGCAGCGCATGGAGTTTTTCGATCATCTCCTCGAGCGCGCCCGCGCCATCCCCGGGGTCATCTCCGCGGGAGCCGCCACGTTCCTCCCCATGAGCGGAGGGGGCAGCATCATTCATTTCAATATTGAGGGCCGCCCGCCCAAGACGGCCCACGACTACATCGCCGTCGGCTATCGCCCGGTCAGCCCGGCGTACCTGCAAACGCTTCGCGTGCCGCTCCTGCAGGGACGCTTGCTCGCGGAATCCGACACGGAGACCACTGAATTCGTCGTGGTCGTGAATGACGCCATGGCCCGCCAGTTTTTCCCCGGCGAATCGCCGCTCGGCAAACATATCCAGATTGGCGGCATCCCCAACGATGAAGTTCCCAAGATGCGCATCATCGGCGTCGTCGGAAGCATGAAGCAAAACCTCGCCACGGACTCGGCCTCCGAGATTTATCTCCCTTATCGCCAGGCCAACGCCATCCTTCCCGTGTTTTCGCTTTCCGTCGTATTGCGCGCGGAGAGCGACCCGCGCGCCCAGGTCTCCGCCCTTCGCACCGTGGTCCACGATCTCGATCCCAACCAGCCCGTCATTCGCTTCCGCACGATGGAAGAGAACATCGCCACCAGCGTCAGCGCGCCGCGCTTCCGCACCGTGCTGCTCGGCATCTTCGCCATGAGCGCGCTGCTGCTATCCATCGTGGGCTTGTATGGATTGATGGCTTACTCGGTCAGCCAGCGCGTCCACGAAATCGGCATCCGCGTCACGCTCGGCGCGCAAAGAAGCGACGTCCTGCGCTTGATTGTCGGGCAGGGATTGAAGCTGGCTCTCTGGGGAGTGGTTGTTGGCCTCGCGGGAGCATTCGCGCTCAGTCGTATCCTCGAAAAATTTCTCTTCAGCGTCAGCGCTACCGACCCGGGTACATTCGCCGCAGTGGCCTTCACGCTCGTCGCTGTTGCGCTGCTCGCGTCCTACATCCCCGCGCGTCGCGCCACACGAGTGGATCCTATCGTCGCCCTGCGCTACGAGTAAGGCCGGCTGAATACGAGTATTAGGATTCCGCAATATCGAACGTTTCTTTAGGGAAGTATTTGACTAGGGGCGATTGTCTTTTTCTTACTGGAGTTTCTGTATTTTGGGCAATTCTTCGTATCTTCTAAACTTTACCAGCCCGGTTCTCTGTTCAGGAATCTCTTCATCCTGAACCGCCAAGACCAAACCATCCTCAGCGAGCCAAATGAAAACTCCTGGATATGGCCCAAGGTGAACTAGATACTTCCCGGCAAGAACCTTTTGACCTGCTACCTCAACTTGATCCACACCGACAAAAAACACCCGCCCCCAATACATCGCAATCGCAGTAGGCTTATCAGGACCATTTTCGTCCATTGCCACAAATACTGGAGCGTGGTAACTCGTACTCTTGAAGCGTCGAACATTCCGAGCGAAGCTGCTAAGCGACCAGGGCGTCATCGGGTCGTAAATGTTGTACCGAAAAGGTACTCTAAGTTTTGATTTCCCATTCCTGTCTGTCACACGCACTTCGTCGGGTAGGAGTTCAATGTTGATGTCATTCTTTACCTCAGGCGTGACCGAAGACATTTTTATCGTTAGCGGCCGAAAATCGTTGGAGAGCAAGATGGACTGGTGAAGATGGTCGTTCTTCCTATCATCAACTCCGTCAAATTGGAAATCGCTTTCAACAACGTATCGACCATCGCCAATTCGCCAAAGAACCCAAGTTTCGTGGAGTTTTTCATTATTATCGCCTCTACCGTCATATGTTAGATACTCACCCTCTGCGATCTTCTTGCGATCCGAGTTTTGAGCCGGTAACTTTGCGGCGGGCAGTGAGAACGCAAACGCAAGGATGAACCCTAAGATTCCCGCCCATGCAGCAGTTGAGCTAGTTTTTCTGAACATGGATTTCACTTGGTAGAGGTTATGTCGCTGCCCAAGGGGTGTCAACGTAAAGCAGAGTCCAATCGTTAGTTCTTGTTACCGCTCCTGGGATTCATACCAGCAGTGATCGGCCCACGGCACTCATACACAAACGCCGGGGGGATATTCACCGTTACCAGTTTCCGCTCCACGGACTTGAAGTATTGCTTGAGCAGAGTCGCAATCTTGAACCTCGTAAATTTGCCGTCAATCACCTGCATACTGTGGACGTATTGAAACTGAGTGAACGTCCCGGTGTCTCCAATCAGGCGGCAAATCTCGGTCAAGATCCCGCGCCGCAGTTCATCCGAGAAAAACCCCAGCGCCAGCGACGAGAGCACCGCGTCAACATGCTTGTAGCCTCTCCGCTCTACTTCGGCATGAAGCATCTCCGCGCGCGCGTCAATCAACACGAACCGCGAATCGGAAATTGACGCCTTCAAGAGCTCAGAAAATTCCGGGTTGATCTCAAATCCCAGAAGCTTCGCATCGTCCGGCATTCGGTCCAGCATCTCGTGCGTCATCACTCCCGTCCCGCAACCCAACTCCACAACCACTTTCGACTTGTTGAGCCGCAGTGGCTTCACCATCGCCCGCGCCAGAAACCGCGAGCTGGGCGCGACCGCCCCGGTCGTCTTGAAGTTGCTAATCGCGGAGCGAACGAACGTCGTGAAATTGTTCTTCATGCATCAGCCAACCACGTCAAAGGTGGCCCATTGTAGCAGTCCGGTCAAGCTTCGCCGCCAGTGCTACGCAACACAAAAAGTTGTCGCCTACCCGCCTCACAGACTAGAATGCCCGCTCCCGTGCCACCGTCTCTCAATGTCGGCTTGATCGGCCTCGGACGCCTCGGCCATCTCTACGCGCAGTTCCTTTCGCGCCGCGTCGCGGGAGCCCGCCTCGCCGCGGTTGCCGATGTAGCTCCCGGCCACGCCGCCGAAGTCGCCGCCGAATTCGGCGTTTCTCACCATTTTCCCGATCCCTTTGCGCTGCTCGACGACCCCACAGTGGACGCCGTGGTCATCACCACTCCCACGCACACGCACCGCGAGCTCGCCATCGCCGCGCTCGACCGTAAGAAGCCCACTTTTTGCGAGAAGCCTCCTGCGCTCTCCCTCGCGGAGTGCAATGACATGCTCCAGGCCGTCACGCGCAACGCCGGATTTCTCCACATCGGTTTCATGCGCCGCTTCGACCGCGCGTATTCCGAGGCCAAAACGAAAATCCTCGCGGGCGCCATCGGCCAGCCGCTGCTCTTCCGCTCCACTTCGCGCGATCCTTTTCCGCAGCCGCCCGAATACGCCAAGCCCAGCCACAGCGGGGGAATGATTGTGGACATGGGCATCCATGATTTCGATTTGGCGCGCTGGTTCATGGGCGAAGTCCGCTCCACTTATTCCTCCGCAGCGACGCTCATCTCTCCCCAGCTCGCCGCCGTCGGCGATTGGGATAACGCCGTGGTCACTCTGAAATTTGCAAACGAAGCCCTCGGCCTCGTGGACCTCACGCGCACCGGCGTCTATGGCTATGACATCGCCACTGAAATCCTCGGATCCAAAGGGACCATCCGCATGGGCTATCTCCGCGAAACCGCCATATTAATGATGACTAAGAACTCCGTGGCTCACGACACCGTTCCCTATTTCATGGAGCGCTTCGAGAACGCCTACGTCGCCCAGCTCGCCGACTTTGCCAAGAATGTTCTGGCCGGCCAGCCGCCAAGCGTAAACATGGAGGATGGCGTTCGCGCTTTGCGGATCGCCCTCGCCGCAACGGAGTCAGCCCACTCCAACCGCAGCGTTGACCTCTCCGAAATCACGGCCACGCCCCAGCCGTCATCCTGAGCCCGGCTGCCGCAGAGCGGCGGGCGAAGGAAATTTGACCCAGCCCTGATGGGCCGGTCCTGCACCCGGAGTGGCACTTACCCTTGAATAACTTCTCAATCATTCCCCTATTGCCTCTCCGTTATAGGTGTGTCATGATTACCAACAATGAATATCGGCGCCCGCTTCCGCGACCTCCGGGAGTCCATGAATCTCACGCAGGGAGATATCCAGGCCCGCACCGGCCTCATCCGCTGTTACATTTCCCGCGTCGAAAACGGTTTCACCATCCCCTCTCTCGAAACTCTCGAAAAAATGGCCCGGTCTCTCGACCTCCCCGTTTACTTCCTCTTCTACACGGAAAAAGAACTCGCGAAGCTGCTGCACCTGCCCAAACCGGTAAAGGAGGACGACTCCCTGTTCGGAAGCCTCCCCGAAGAAGCCCGCTACATGCGCAGGCTTCGACGCCTGCTTCGCAAAGCCAAGCCAAAGCACATCCGCTTCTTGTTGAACCTCGCTAAACAGATGGCCCGCCGCCGCATGTAGCCCGGCTTGAGTGCTGTCCCTTGACATCTCATTCCTCTGGGATTATTTCTTGTTTACGATCCCTTTCGAGGTACACGGAAGCCGCGGGACGCGTGTCGATCTCCCCCTGGGCTTCCCATTGGCTCGCCAGCCCCGCGGTTCTTCCACTCATGAAAGGAGAAATCAATGTGCGCTTCCATCCGCTTCATATTTCTCGTCGGAGTCCTTTCAGCCCCCACTTTCCCGCCGGCAGCCGCTTCCCCCGCCCAACAATCTCAGGAGGCCCGAAGGGCTCGAGCTGCCGCCAACTTATCTCGCGAAGTCGGCCACGTGCTTCGCATGCTTCCTTTTTACACCGTCTTCGACGACCTGAAATACCGCATAGACGGAGATCACGTGGTTTTGGAAGGATCCGTTACCCGCCCCACACTGAAATCAAGTGCGGAAAATGTGGTCAGAGAACTTGAAGGAGTCGCAAGCGTAGCCAACAACATTAAGGTACTGCCTGTTTCCAATAATGACGACCGCATCCGCAGGGCTGTTTACCGCGCCATATTCAATACCGGCCCCCTCTTTCGCTATTCGCTGATGGCCGTCCCTTCCATCCACATTATCGTCGACCGCGGAAATGTGGCTCTGGAAGGCGTCGTGGACAACGAGGGCGACAAGAACCTGGCCAGGCTCAAGGCCAGTGGCGTTTCCGGAGCATTCAGGGTGGCCAACAATCTTGTCATCGTAAAGCCCGGATTAGCCCCGTTTCGCGTGTTTTGCTGGAATCGTCTTTCCTGCGCGGAAAGCCTGCTCATTCGTGAAATGGGGCGGGATAGAAGGCTTGTGGTCGGGACCCTGGCCCTGCCGCACCTACTTCACCTTTCTCACCAGCCAGTCCAATGCCTCATCCAAGACGCGGAATGTCCGGATGCCTCGGTCGCCCATTGATTCCCGGAGGTTCCGGAACATCTCTGAATATTCATGCGCCTGGTCCGTCCCCACCAGAATGGCTCGCCGCGCGCTCGGTGAGAAGGCCGTCTTCTGCGCCAGTATGGAGATGTCCGCCGCGCTCACATCAAGTTTGCTGACGTGGGTAAAGTCAAATAATTGCGAATATCCGGGACTAAACTCCGGGTCCTCCACAAGTTTCTTCTGGTAGTCCACCAGATCGCCCAGCGTGACCACACCGGACCCGGTGCTCAGCACCAGCTTGTGCTCTTTATCGATCTTGTACCAAGCCGGCATGCTGCGCTTCATGCCCCCGATGTTCCCAACCATCCCACGAAGGTTGCCCCAGAAGATAACCAATAAGTTGTTCCACCACAATGAAGAAAATCATTCAGCTCCCGAACTATTCGAATTCGCCAACACGCTGTTTCGCTCGATTGTGATACGAGAAAGTCCGGAGTTGTCGTCCAGGTTCCATGTCGGGGAAACACCCCCGTCACGACCGGGCGCGCGCCAAGTGGAAAAAGAAGAGCAAAGACAGTTGCGCATCGCGCAACAAGTTGAAGGCAATGCGATGGACTGGAATCCTGAACCAACTTCTCTCCGACCAATTCTGTTTTACGCTCCTCCAGAACTCGGCCAGATCGGCCCGTGTGTACACGCCCGTGGGGACCAACAACGGGCTCCACTTCCCCCAGAATAATAGGAGTTTGGACGGAACACGCAGCGCCGGAAAGTGGTCCTTTACTCTTTTGAATGCTGTTTGCAGGTCCGCCACCTTCAACCGCCCGCAAGCGCCGCGAATTCTTGCCAGCTCCTCCACGACGCGCTGTTCGGCCTCGCTAGGATGGCGGGTTTGCAACCACAGTTCTTCCATCTCAACCAGCAGGCGATACATTCCGCCAAGGTGTTTGCGGATTTCCCGCGCGCGGGAAGTGTAGTAGGCCCATCGCGAGAGGATGGGAAAACCCGGCCGGCGGTTCTTCCTTCCTTTCAATCTGAAAAAACCGCACATCATGGGGTGGCGGCCTTCCGTCTGAATGGAGTTTTTATACCAGAGAAACCGCATCAAATTGTTCCAGTAGTTGCTCCTCGTCCCGTTGAGCAGTAGCGCCTTCATATTCACGAAGCTATAGAAGGTGCGCCAGGCTTCAAAATAGGACTCGCGCCACGCACCTTCTCTCATGTTTGGATGGATGGTTACTTCGTGGTGGGAATCGTAAAGATTGAAATCAGGATGCATCCATTCGCCGCGGCGCACCATCTGGAGATGATCCATGGACCCGGGCAGCGGGATGAGCATGAAGAATGAGGCCTGATCGGGACGCACTTCATTTATAAGATAGGCCACGTCGCGCTGCACAGACTCCACCGTGTCGTGCGGAAATCCGATGATGTACCCGACATGCGTGGAAATACTTGCGTTGCGGTAAGCCTCGATGAGTTGCGAATACTCCTCCACGTGATTTTGTTTCTTGCCCGCGGCGGCCAGGTTGGCGGGATTCACGCTTTCCATGCCGATAAAGACATTCGCGCAACCCGCTCGCCGCGCCTTGGAAACGAAGTTGGCGATCTTCCATGAGAGCACGTCCACCTGCATCATGAATCTGACAGGGATGCGCTCCTCCTCCCGCAAGCGTGCCATCACATCGAAAATGGATTCCCAGTGCCGGTTCCGGGCAAAGTTATCGTCGGTGAAAAAATAGAAAGTGATGCCGTTGCGCTTGTAATTGCGGCGGATGGCTTCCGCGATGCTCTCCGCGGACCGGAATCGCATGACCCGACCCTGCACATTGATAATGGTGCAGAACTTGCACTCAAAGGGGCAGCCGCGGCCGCAGTCCAAGGTGCCGAAGCGTGGGGCCACGAATCTCCGCATGTATTTCTTGCGCAGCGCGGGGATGGGTTTCCCGTTCAAATCCGGCTTCTTGTCGAGGAAGTCGTAGATCGGGGCGAGCTTTCCGTTGACCGCGTTGCAAAGCAGGTCGCCCCACGCCTCTTCCACTTCCCCCTTCACAATGGTCACACCTTCGTCCAGGAGTTGCTGAATGTCCGGCGGAATCCTCGGCAGCAATGCCAAATATCCGCTCACGTGAAAGCCACCGATCATTACGGTCAGACCCGCCCGGCGAAACTCATGCGCCAGGTCCGCGGCGCGTGGAAACTGGTTGGTCTGCACTCCTGCCAGGCAGACAATCGTTATTGTGGATTTGCTCCTCTGGGAACGGCAAATTTGCTTCATCGGGATTTTTTCCACAGTTTCGTCAAGCACGTGGATCTTCACGCGAACTGATTCACCCAGCCTTTTTTGCGTGACTACATCCTCGGTCAAACTTGCGAGACAGGCCAGCGTGTTGCTTGGCAAAACGCCCCGCCAATGGCGCACGACATACCCCTCGTCGTCATATTGCGTGGGTTTGATAAGGTAGAGATGGACTTTTCGTACCATCAATTCGGCCGCATATCTTGAAGATCTTTCCCGAAAATTCAGGACCCGATGGAACAACATCTTCTGTTCTTCACTGCTGTACTACTTTTGTGGCAGCACCTGCCTCACGGTAAGCCGAGGAGCGGGAAGATGAGAAGGAGGAAAAAGACTGTCCCCAGTGCATCGCTCGGAGAGTATCTCGACTCTTCGTAACATTGATGCGGCACGGGTCACTCCATTGAGTGAGTGGCATCACACTCCGGCTGTCCTTTCAGTCGGTCGCCATCCAAAACGCAAGCCCATTGACGAGGTTGCAGTTGCCTATCACACTTCATGGCTACCGCAGGTTGCCTCCAGTTTTACCTACTCTCCACTCCACTATTTGTAAACAAATGTGGAAGTAATCTGGTGTAGGATTCCCCCCGGCCCGGGTCAATCAGCAAGCCGGCGAAACATGCTGCCCGGACCAAGATTGTTATGGACGCCTTTACTATCTTTCTGGTCTTGGCCGTGGTGGGGTTCCTCATCATTGCTCCCATCGTCGCGCTGGTCCGCTCCAAGTCCGCATCCGAGAAGGCTGCAGAACTCGAAAGGCAGAACAGAGAAGTCCGGGAGCACTTGCGTCAACTGACAGTCCGTCTCACCAATCTGGAACAAGAACTCGTCACGCAACAGGCCGCACCTTCAGCAACTCCAACCGTCGCTCCCCCGCCGCCTCCCAAGCCTGCGGCCGTGCAACCGGCTGCGCCCCCTCCGCCAAAGGTCGCAGCCGCCGCACCGCAACCGCCACCGCCTCCTCCGAGGCCTTCTGCACCAATTCAGCAGCCCGCTCCCGCTGCGCCTGTTTCCGTTCCTCCCTTGTGGCAAACCGGAGCGCATGCGGAAAAAGACGCTCACGCCCGCAGAAGTTTGGCGGACATGGAGGAGCGACTCGGCGCAAATTGGCTGAACAAGATTGGCACCGCCGCGTTCGTCATCGGATTTGCCTTGCTCCTGAATTACTCCATGCACTATCTCGGACCATTGGGGAAAATCGCCCTCGGGTATTTTTTGAGCGCCGCCCTCATCGTGGCCGGAATCATCGGGGAGAAGAAAGAGCGTTACCGGATCGCCGGTCGCGCCGTCCTCGGCGGTGGATGGGCCCTCGGCTATTTCACCACCTACGCGCTCCACAACATCGCTGCGGTGCGCCTGATTGGTGATCCGAACCTGGGCTTCATATTGCTTTTCCTGGTAGCGGTTGCCATGGTTGCTCACTCTCTGCGCTATCGCTCCGAAGTCACCACCGGCTTCGCCTACCTACTCGCCTATGTCAGTCTCGGCGTGAGTGTCATTCCCCCGGGCGCACTGATCGGTTCCGCAGTCCTTTCCGCTTCCCTGATCATTATTCTGCGCGCGCGGAAGTGGTATATCCTCGAACCGCTCGCCATCATCGCTACCTACGCTGTTCATTGGCTCTGGGTCGACCAGATTTATGATCGCCTCGGTGGTCCCAAACCTTTTCCGGAATTCAAATTCAGCGTTGCGCTCCTCACCATCTATTGGGCCACCTACCTCGTTTCTCACTTTCTCCGCAGCGATCGCGAGCCCGGCGAAAAACAGTTTCTCGCCACTTCGTTCATACTGAATGCCGCTGGTTACCTGGTACTCCTCCAGCATCAGGCCTTCCATCCCGAGTTGAAATTCTGGTTTCTCCTCGCGCTGGGCATCATCTATCTCTGCGTTTCCGGATTCGCTCAGAAGGCCGGCCGCCGACTGGGATTCGTTCTGGCCAGCACTCTCGGCGCGACTCTCGTCGTCGCCGCAGTCCCCTACCGTTATTCCGGATTCGGCCTCACCATTATCTGGCTGGCTCAAACGGAGGCATTCCTCATCGCCGGATGGCGCCTCCTGGACGTCCACCTCCGCAGGGTTGGATGGGCCGCCGCTGGCCTGCTTGCTGCCTATGTCATCTATGCCGATGTGCTTCCGCAAACATTGATTTCGCAGGTGTTTTTTGGCCATTCCGCCGACAAGCAACTGGGTTGGCTTTTCTTCGCCATGGCCGCTGCGTTTTTCCTCAACTCCAGGCTGAAAAATCTACTCGGCGATGGCTGCACAGATCTCGACAGAATTGCGGCCGGACTTTCTCCTCTGCCGGCCACCACGTTCCTCCTGGCCGCGGCTTGGGTAGTGCTCCCCGCAGCTTGGACTGCCGTCGCGTGGGTCGCTTCTGCAGCCGCGCTCGTCGTCATCGGCCGCCGTCTCCGCGACACCGCTCTCTACTTCTGTGGCCATGCCGCCGCCGCTCTCTCCTTGATTCGATTGCTCATCATCAACATGGAAAGCGTGGAATCCTTCCACATAGTCACATTGCGCGCCTTCACCGTAACTCTCTCCGCGGCTCTCTTCTATGGTGTTTCGCGCTGGACGGAGCCATTCGAAGGCGCGGCGCTCCAATCCCTCAATTCGAAAGATGTATCAGCGAAAGTCCGGGCAGGCCTCGGCATCATCTCAGCTGTCTACACCACCGCCGCTTCCTTCCTTTTTGCTGTTTTGATTTATCGTGAATTCACCAGCGCCGCGATCGCTTTGGCTTGGGGACTCTTCGGTCTCGCGCTTATCGAAGCGGCCCGCACATTTGAGAATCGCCCGCTGCTTGTCCAGGGTCGGCTGCTTCTGGTGGCAAGTTTTGTCCGCCTCTTCATTGCCGATTTGAATTCAACTACCTTGCTTGGGGCGCAGGCAATTCCTGTTCAACTCATCACAGTTCCCATTCTCTCGGGAATCTTTTGCTTTGCTTCGTTCACGGAAGCGAAGAGCTCCGCCATCAAATCCGCCATGCTCTGGATGGCGCTGCTTTCCATCGCCGCGCTTGTGCGCTTTCAGATTCACGCAGAATGGGTCGCCGTAGCCTGGGCGCTCATGGCGGTACTTTTGTACTTTGCCGGCGGGACCGCAGGTCTCCGCACTCTGCGAACCCAATCTTTTTTCATGACCCTGCTGGTCACCGCGCGCTGCGTCTTCGACAATTTTTACCGCCTCGAGCCCTGGCGCTTCACTAACATGCGCACTGCCACCGTCGTGGCCGCCGCCGCGCTGCTGTACATCCTTTTTGCCGCCGCCCAAATCACCAAGAAAAGCCGCATGGCGGCCGCCGCATCCGATTGGACGGACGCGGATGCAAATCGATCAAAGCTCGATGAATTTCAACGGGATTTGGCTTTTCTCCACACTTACCACCAGCACTTGTTTTTCTTTGTCCCTACCGTGCTGTTGACGGTCCTGCTGACGCTGGAAGTGCGCCGCGGATTCCTGACTGCGGCATGGGGACTTGAGGGATTGGTCGTTTTTCTCGTTGTATTGAGGATGGACGAGCGCGCTTACCGCTGGTTCAGCTTGCTGCTGCTTCTGCTCTGCGTGGGCCGCGTGGTCATCGTGGACGTGTGGAACTTCGATGCGCTGGGCCGCATTATCTCCTTCATGGGACTGGGTGTCGTGCTCATCGCTGTGAGCTTTCTCTACGCCCGCCACCGTGAAATACTTCGGAAGGTGTTGTGATGCGCCGTCTGATCTTCGCTCTGTTGTTTCTTGGTGGAATTGTGGCGCTCTATTACTTGCAGAGCGCCAAGGCCGCCGCCCCCATTTCCCCCGATCCGGCGATCCACTTCATAGCCGGTCCTGCCCGGCTGCCTGATTGTCTTGCAACATCGGCAGCTTAAGCCGACCTGGGACCTGCCATCTAATCGCGCAGATTTCTGGGGCCTTCGTACCTTAGCCGGAGAAAAACGTGGAAAGGCAATGCGTAGTGCATGCTCACCAACCGGAACCACGGCGCAGTGGCTGGCGTGTAGCTCACGTCCCCGTACGTCGTTGGCCGTTCGATGTTCGGCTTGGTGGATCCCCCAGGAACCTGAAACGATATCGTACGGAAATCTTCGTCAATTAGTTTCTGCTTTAGGAGTTCACCATAAAGGTTCGGCCCGCCCTCACACAGCAGCGTCCGGACGCCGTGTTTTTGCCGCAAGAGTTGTACTGCAGCAGTCACATTCACTTGCGCGCCGCCACCAACAGTGATGATCTTCGGGTCTTCTTCCCACCGCATCCTCTTGAGTTGCTTCCGCAAATTCTTTTCACCCCTGGTCGAAGTCACAATCCAGGCCTCAACTCGCGGTGAGTTGAAAAGCCGTTCGGAAAGGTCCACATCTCCCGAACCGGTGAGAATGATTATTTTCTGTGGTTCAAGCCTGAGAATGTCCTGCCGGTACAACCGCAGTTCCTCATCATCAATGCCGAAATCCAATCCCCTCCCCGAACGCCCCCGTTCCTCTCGGAGTGTACTCGCTCCCAACAACTGCGCATCGTGGTGCGCCCGCACGAAATCCATCATCCAGCGGTCTTCCCTGCTCCGCGAAACAACCCTGCCCCCGGCTTGCCCCTTCAATTCCCTGAACGAAGCTCTGCCGTCAAGCCCCATCACCAGGTTTGAAGTGATATATGGACGCCGCGCATCGACAGCCGGGGGAAATCCAAACGGGCCATAGAGCTTTTTGATGCGCGGAGGAAGCGGAAATGTATCTTCGCTGGCGTTAAAACCAATCTGTAGATTCATGTGTGTCATCGTCCCGCCAGGATTTTACTCACGCGATAGATCGGATAACTTGCCGCCAGCACCACCAAAGCCCACAAACTATTCCTTGTGTCCGCCGCGATCGCGCCCACCAGAAACGCCAGCGAGCCCGCCAGCGCAATTCCCGTTGTCCACGGATATCCCCACGCGCGATATGGCCGCTCCGCCTCCGGCTCCTTCCGCCGCAGGACAAACAGCGATGTGAACGAGAGGGTGTAATTCGCCACGAAAAAGAAGGCCGACACCGCCAGCACTTTCGTCAGGCTGCCGGTAAGAATAAACGCCACCATGACCGCCGTGCTGATTAACAAGGCCACGTTCGGCGTCCCGCCCAAATTGACCGCCGCTCCACGCCGCGAAAAGAATCCGTCGCGACTCATCCCAAAAAGCACGCGGCTCGCTTGCAGCACAATCCCATTTAGACCGCTGACCAGCGACACAATCATCACGCTGCGGATCACCGCGTTTCCGTGCGCGCCAAAGATTTTCTGTGCCGCAAGCCCCAGCGCAAAATTATTGCCTGCGATTTCTCCCATGGGCACCACGTAAACCAGCCCAATGTTCAACAGCAAGTAGATCCCCAGAATGGAGAGCACGCTGCCCATCATCGCTCGCGGCACTTCCCGCGCCGGATCCCGCACCTCTTCCAGAAAATACACAATAGAATCCCAGCCGTCATAGGTGTAAATCACCGCCTGCATGGAGACCAGCAATCCCACCAGAAGCGTGAATCCATGAGGAGCTGCGAGCGCCGGCCGCGCGTCTCCTGAAGTTTTTCCTCCCACGGCGAAGCACAACACAACCAGCCCGACGAATCCCAGCGCTTTGAACACTGCTGTAACATTCTGAATCCGGCTGCCCCATCTCACTCCGCGCCACTGCAATAGTGCGAATACAACCGTCATTACCAGCGCCGTGGCAACGGTGTGACTTCGCAACATGGGCAGCAGGTCGCCGCTGTACTCTCCGATCACTATGGCAATCAGCGCCACCGAGCTGCAGCACGATACCCAATCGCTCCAACCAACCACGAATCCCGCGTAATCCCCCAGCGCGCGACGCGCGAAAACATATTGACCGCCCGCGCGCGGGATCATCGCCCCCAATTCGGAAAGCGAAAACGCCCCCAGCAACGCGTACAGCCCGCCAATCACCCACACGCCCAGAAACAACCACGCGACCGGCAGCCGCGCCGCAATCTCTCCCGGGGTCCGGACGATTCCCGCGGCAATCGTCGTCCCAATCGCTACTGCAATCCCAAATCCAACGCCTAGAATTTGAAGCAGCCGCCCGCGGCTCGCGCGCTTGCCCGTCGTCGCTTTGGATTCATTCACGCCGCTTCACCGATTGATCCGGAATGTTCTGATTTGTTGCAATGCTTGACGCTCCCGGAATAGATTGTAAGCCTCGGAGCATACATGAGCACGCCAGCAAAAACTCTGCCCGCACGTTTTTACACGGATCCTGCGATCTTCCAGCGCGAAATGGAGGCATTCTTCTGCCAGATGTGGTTCTCCGCGCTCCGCTCCGAACAGCTCCTGAACCCCGGCGATTATCACCTCTGCGAAGCCGCCGGGGAGAGCATCATCGTCACGCGCGAAAATGGCGGCGCCGTCAGCGCCTTCTTCAACGTCTGCCGTCATCGGGGAACGCGCATGTGCACCGAGCAGCACGGAAAACTCCCCGGCCGCATTCAATGCCCCTACCACGGTTGGACCTATGGACTCGACGGCAAGCTGCTCATCGCGCCGCACATGGATGACGCGGCGTTTCGCCCGGAGGATTATCCCCTTCACCGCGTCCAAGTGGGCGAATGGGATGGCCACCTCTTCCTGAATATGTCGACCGCGCCGAAACCTCTCGCTGTGCAATTGGCGGATCTCCCCGCGAAGTTCGCTCCCTGGGGAATGCAGGACCTCCGCTTGCACCGCCAGTTCGTTTACGAAGTGAATGCCAACTGGAAACTCATCATCACCAATTACAACGAATGTCTGCACTGCGCGGTCCTGCATCCCATGCTCTGCCGCGTCTCCGATCCCATGAGCGGTGAAAACGATCCTCCACAGCCCACTTACATCGGCGGCTCCATGAAATTTCGCGGCGGCGCGAAGACCATGAGCGTCAACGGTCAGCGCCGCCGCGACTATCTCCCCGGCTTAAACGAAACGCAACGCGAGCGCGTCCTTTACTACGCGATTTATCCAAACCTGCTTCTCAGCCTGCACCCCGATTACGTAATGGCGCACCGCCTATGGCCGCGAGCGGTGGATCGCACACAAATTACTTGTGATTGGTATTTCCACGCCGCGGAAATCGTCAAGCCCGGCTTCGATGCGGAGGACGCCATCACTTTTTGGGATGCGACAAATAGAGAGGATTGGGCGATTTCAGAATTGTCGCAGAAGGGGATCAGTTCCCGCGCCTATGAGCCCGGCCCCTATTCCCCGCGCGAGGGCCTTCCCGCCGCCTTCGACCGCATGATTCTTGACCGCGAACGCGACCGCCGCTGACTCCCGTTTCAATCCTTGAGTCTGCCGCTGCATGTCTTTCCCATTTGCCCGTGAGTCTGATAGAGTCCGCCGAACTGTCCTCATAAGGGAGGTCACCATGACGCGCGACCGCCTCCGCCGTATTTTGCAGATCCTTGCACTTGCAGCCCCGCTGCTTCTGGTCTGCTGCTCAAAATCCAACACGAAGTCCAATCCAGAACAATCAAGTGCCACTCCTCCCGCGCCGGTTCCCTCCTCTCCTTCAAGTGGCCCCTCCGGAATTCAACCTGCCGCAGCACGTGAGCCGAGCCTGGTTTCTCTTTCCGCGGGCGCATTCGTCGTGAAGCGCCCCCAGGAGTGGATGGACGATGAATCGGCCTTCCATTTTCTGGATGAGAAGCCTGGCTCCAAGTGGGCCACTCCCCGCGGCGTCACGAGTCCCCAGACAATTGTGATTGCCCTTCCCGAACGAACCCTGCTGAAGACCCTCGAATTTGATAACGCAAACGTTGATACGCAGTTCCAAGGCTGTAGCGCGAAAGACATCACTATCGAAGTGTCCGACACGAATGAGAAGGACGGGTTCCAGAAGATCGCCGACGTATCACTTAAAGACCTCGTGGATCATCAGCGATTCCCGGTCACCGCGGAAATTCCCGGACGCTGGGTGCGCTTAACAGTGAAGAATAATCATGGCTCGGATCCTGACTCCACTATCGAACTCAACGAATTCCGCGCGTACGGTACCCAGTTGACGCACACTCCCGCTATTGATGTCAGCGGAACTTATGACGTCTATTTCACCGGGCCCCTTCACTTGAAGCAGGAGGGAACGTCCATCTCCGGCTGCTACGAGTCCAGGCAAGGCCTGGTCGAAGGGGGCATGGAAGGCCGGGCCGTCAAATTCACCTATTATGAAAAAAGCGGTTACACCGTCAGCGAGCAAGGCACCGTTGTCATGGTCTTCAGCCCCGACGGCAAACAGATTTTCAGTCTCTGGGCGGAGACGGGCGGCAGGGAAAGATTGGTGCTCGGAACAAAGAAAAGAAATGACGTGGGTTCGTGTCCGCACTGGGCCGGCGGAGTCGAGCAGCAACTTACGAAAGACCTGGAAGATTTCGGCCGCGTCCGCGTTTACGGCATTAATTTTGACTCTGACTCCGACCACATCAGAGAGGAATCGAAGCCTACTCTCGATAAAATCGTGAGCCTGCTGAAAGTGAAGCGGGATTGGAAGCTCACCATTGAGGGGCACACCGATTCCGTTTCCACTCCAGAGCACAACCAGGACCTCTCCGAACGACGCGCGGCCTCCGTGAAAACCTATCTCCAGAGCGCAGGAATTGATCCCTCGCGTCTGACGACCCTCGGCTTCGGCGCAACCAAGCCTGTCACGAGCAATGACAGCGAATTGGGCCGAGCGCAAAACCGCCGCGTGGAATTGACGAAGCAATAGTCCGTCAGAAATTCCTGGAGATGAATCCTCCTGCCTGGCTAGTCGGCCTTGCTGGTCAGATGCCACGCCCCGCAATAGATGCATCTGTACGCTCGCAAGTTCACAGGCCCGCTCTCCGCGTCCGCCATCCTATGATCCGCTGTCCTCTTCGCTTCCCCTTCACTTGAGTACATACGTTTCCCCGATGTCGGACACATCCGCGGAGGATCCTTCCTCGCCTCCTCCATTTCCCAAAACTCTTTCGGATTGTGTTTTCTGGCAGCCACCATCAAACCTCATTGCAAAGCACGTCCCCGCCCTTGAATTCCATACATTCGGCAATAGTCTGCGAAGCTCTGCCAGAGCAATCCATCAGACGGCTATTGAACTCTTGGTTGGACCCCGCGTGGTGAATTTGTCCCCCCGCTCCTATCGGCTCACTTGACGTCTTCAGTAGCCAATAGCGCGAGGAATTCCGGGTCTTTGTGGATGCAGGCCAAATCGGGGTCGCGGCGCGCCCAATCCAATTGAGAAAAGCCGTTGGCCTTCATTTTCTTGAGCAATTCCAGTGCTTCTGCTTTCTTCTCCATCACGCCGTACGTGCATGCGGCGTTGTAAAGGATGTTGGCGTCGTTGGGACGCAGCGTCAACGCCTTTTTCACCTCGCGCTCCGCGGCCTCGTGCTTCTTGAAGTGGGCATAGTTGGTCGCCAGCAGGATCCGCGCGCGCGCGTCTTCCGGCACCATCTCCAGCTGGCGTTCCAGCGCCGCCACGCGGCCCTCGCGCAATCCATCAGCTTCTGCCGTGCGTCCCGCGCGATCCAGCGCCATGATGTACGGCACGAACACGTTGTAATCATCGCCGCCCACTTCAATGGCGCGCTGCGCCAGGTCCGCCGCTTCCACGGGACGGTCGCCACGGAACAGCGCGCGCCCCAACGCGGTGTAGGCCGTCCCGTAATTTGGATTCAGCTCGATTGCTCGCCGCGCCGAGCGGATGGCGTCGTCAAATTCCTTGTTTGCCTCCTGGATGGAAGCCCGCGCCGCATAAGCCTCTCCGAGGTTGGGGTCGAGTTCCAGCGCTCGCTCGCATGCTTTGCGCCCGCGGTCCACCCACTTCGGCAGGTCTTCATGGAAATAGAAAATCTCCGCGCAGGCAATGGCGGTCTCCGCATACGCCAGCGCAAAGTTTGGATCCCGCTCAATCGCGTGGTCGTACATTTGCAGCGCGAATTCCAGGTCGGTGCGGGTCAACCGCCTTGCGTAGGCCCGCCCGCGAAGGAAATAGTCGTAGGCTTCGGCATTCTCTGTGGGTTTGCGCGCGATGGCGCGCTCTTCCTGCGCCGAGAGTGTGATCCGCAGCGCCTGTGTAATGCTGCGCGCGATTTCGTCTTGGACCTCGAAAACATCCTCCAGCGTCCTGTCGAACCGGTCCGCCCAGACTCCGTGCCCGGTGCCGGCCTCGATCAGCTGCGCTGTCACGCGCAGGCGGTTGCCTGCCCGGCGGATCGATCCCGTCAGAACATACATCGCCCCCAGGTCTTGCCCCACTTGCGGCGCAGTCACAGGTTTGTCGCGGAAATTGAGCACCGCTGCGCGCGGGTAAACCTTCATCCCTTTTACTTTGAGGAGTTCAGTAATAATGTCTTCCGTCATTCCGTCGCGGAAGTATTCATCCTCTTTTTGCGCGCTCAGATTCTCAAAATAGAGCACCGCCAGCGATTTCTCCGCAGTCACCGCCGCGGCCGCCTTGCCCCGACCCGAATCGGTTTCGCGCTTCAGGCGCTGCAATTCCGAATGTAAGTTTGCCGCGCTGGGAATCCGTTTCTCGCGGTCCTTCTCCATGAGCCGCCCGACGACTTGCTCAAAACCGGGTGGTACGCCCGGATTCAACCGCGCAATCGGTATCGGCTGGCGGTTTAAGATCGAGTCGAAAACCACCGCGGTTGTATTTCCCGCGAACGCTTCGCGGCCGGTTAGCATTTCGTAGAGCACCACGCCAAGCGAGAACAAATCCGTGCGCGCATCCAATTCTTCGCCGCGTGCCTGCTCGGGAGACATGTAGGTCACAGTGCCAACGGAAGAGCCGGAAGTTGTCAAATGTTCTACTGTCCCGCCCATCGCAACGGTCGCGCCCATTGTTGCGCCCACAGTCTCCCCGATTCGATGTTTCTGCGGCGTGAGTTTCGCGAGTCCGAAATCAAGGATTTTGGCCTGCCCGCGGCGAGTCACAAAAAGATTCGCAGGCTTGATGTCCCGGTGGATGATCCCGTGCGCGTGCGTCGCCTCCAGCGCGTCCGAAATCTGCGTGGCCAAGTCCAGCGCCTCTTCGACGGCCAGCGGCTTCCCCGAAATGTGGTGCTTCAGGGTTTCACCCTCCAGCAGTTCCATGACGATGAACGGCTGGCCCTCGAATTCGTCCACGTCATAAATGGTGCAGATATTGGGATGGTTCAACGCCGAAGCGGCGCGCGCCTCGCGCTGGAACCGCTCCACGGCCATCTTGTCTTTGGCGATTTCTCCCGGGAGGAATTTCAATGCCACTTCGCGGCCGAGCCGGGTGTCGCTGGCGCGATACACCACGCCCATCCCTCCTCCGCCCAATCCGTCCACGATCCGATAGTGTGAGACTGTTTTCCCAATCATACGGGCAAGCGCTGAGAATCGCGCATGTTACTGTGCGGCCAGAACGAAGTCAACGTGAGTTGGGCGCCCGCTTCCCATCCATTTCTCACAGTCTCCATCGCGAACATGGCTCGCAATGTTCTTTTCGGCGACACCTCATCCCATTTGCGGACGCAGGCGCAACATCTCGCCGGCGCAATCCCTGCCTAACCTCCCTTGATTCAGTTGATTGCGACATGCGATTCCTGGTCACGCGTTTGCCCAGTAATCTGGGATACTTTCCGGCGAGGGCGCAATGCACTCCATTTGGCAGGATCTCCGATATGGTCTGCGAATCCTGAAGCGCAGCCCCGGCTTCACTGCCGCGGCAATTCTCACTCTCGCGCTGGGCATTGGCGCGAATACATCCATCTTCCAATTGCTTGACGGACTGCGCCTCCGCACTCTTCCCGTCAACAATCCGCACGAACTCGTGGACATCGGCTTCGATCATCAGGGCTGGTATGCGGGACATCTTGATGGAAGATACAACGTCCTGACCAATGCTCTCTGGGAACAGATCCGCGATCATCAGCAGGCTTTCTCCGGCGCATTTGCCTGGGGCACCAACACCTTCAATCTCTCCCGCGGGGGTGAGGTTCGTTACGCGCAGGGTCTTTGGGTCAGCGGTGATTTCTTCAATGTTCTGGGCGTGCGGCCGGCCCAGGGCCGTCTGCTAACGAATTCCGATGATCGCAAAGGTTGCGGCACGGGTGTCGCCGTCCTCGGCTATTGGTTCTGGCAACGCGAATATGGTGCCTCCCCAGCCGCCGTGGGCCGCACCATTTGGCTCAATGGCTTTCCCGTTCAGATTATCGGCGTTGCGCCGGAAAGTTTTTTCGGGGTCGAAGTGGGCCGCCGCTTCGATGTGGCTGTCCCTATTTGCGCAGAGCCGGCCATCAAGGGCGAAGGGACCAATCTCGAGCGGCGCAACTCCTGGTGGCTCGCCGCCATGGGCCGACTGAAACGCGACTGGACGATAGAACGAGCCTCCGCTCATCTGGATACCATTTCGCCGGCGCTTTTCCAGGCCACACTCCCACCGATGTACGATGGCGTGCTCAAGGACCACTACCTGGCCTGGAAGCTCCGCGCCACGCCGGTCGCCACTG